>JAITNK010000014.1 GCA_031290515.1 Oscillospiraceae bacterium | reverse complement strand
TCCGTCAAGGTCGATAAACTGCTCGAGGTGCGACTCGGCGACCCGCGTGAACACGACAATATCCGGGCGCGCAAGCTCCGCGAGCGGAGCCATCTCGCCGAAATCCGACACGCCGAGTTCCAGAACCGCCGCGCCGTATTCATCCGTAAGCCGCGACAGCGTCAGCGGAAGCCCGAGCGCGTTATTGAGATTCTTCTCGGTTTTGAGTACGCTGAACTTCGCGCCGAGAGCCGCGGCGGTCATCTCTTTCGCGGTCGTCTTGCCGACGGAGCCGACGACCGCGACGACCGGTTTCGCGAACGCGTCCCGCCTGTACTTCGCGAGCGCGGCGAGAGCCGCCGCCGCCGACTTTACGAGTATATATGCGCCGCCCTCAACCGGACGTTCGGCAACGGCAGCGGCGGCTCCGCGCGAAAGCGCGTCCCGCGCGAAGTCGTGTCCGTCAGCCTTTTCGCCGGCAAAGCAGAAAAACAGCGCGCCCGCCGCCGCCGCGCGGCTGTCGATTACGGCGTGAGTGATTTCGCGGTTAAGCCCCTCTTTTTCGCCGAAGTATTGTCCGTTCATAATTTCCGCGGCGTCGCGTACAGTCAGTATTTTCAATGTTTTTCTCCGTATTTCTTCAGGGACAGCCTGACGATTTCGTCAATCAGCCCGTCGTATGTAAGCCCCGCGGCGGCCGCTTCCTGCGGCAGCAGACTCGACGGAGTCAGCCCCGGGAGCGTGTTCGCCTCGAGACAGTAAATCCCGCCCGACGGCGGCAGTATGAAGTCCATTCTCGCGTACACATCGAGCCGCAGCGCGCGGAAAACGCTCTCGGCTGTCAGGGCGAGCCGCGCCGCCGCGTCCTCCGTCAGTTCCGCGGGGCAGATTTCCCGCGCCGCGCCGGTCTGATACTTGTTGCGGTAGTCGAAAAAGCCGGACTCCGTTATAATCTCGACCGGCGGCAGAGCCGTTCCGCCGAGTACGGCAACGTCAATCTCGCGTCCGGCAATAAGCTCCTCCGCGACGGCGTATTCGTCGTAGGCGAGCGCGGTTTCAAGCGCGGCGCGGAACCCGGCGGCGTCGCGCGCGACGCCGGCTCCCACGGAGCTTCCCCCGGAACACGGCTTGACTATGCACGGAAATTCGCCGTCCCATTCGGGTTTGTCGCCGCGGCTGTAGGCTTTGCCGCGCGGCGGCGTGATTCCGTGCGCGCGCATAACGTCTTTCGCCGCGCTCTTGTTCATCGCGAGCGCGCTTCCGAACGCGCCGGTACCGGTGTATTTGATTTCGAGCAGGTCGAGCAGGGACTGCACCTTGCCGTCTTCGCCGTCCGCGCCGTGCAGCGCGAGGAACACAAGTTCCGACGCGCGGCACAGCTCGATTACTCCTCCGCCTATTCGTCCGGTTCCGCCGCGCCGCGTACGTTTGAGACTTTCGAGGTCGGGCACGTCAACTTCCACGCGGTTTCGCCGCGCGGGAACCGCGGACGTGAAGCGGGAGTCCGCGCCGCCGTCCGTCCCGAGGAACAGATCGACCTCCGCGACGGTGTGACCGAGCCGCCGCAGAGCGTCCGCCGACATAGCCGCAGTCACGGCGGAAACGTCGCGTTCCGCCGACAATCCTCCGTAAAGCACCGCGATTTTCAAGGATTACCTCCTGCAATATAAATTGCGGAATACGTCTGGCGCATAGCCGCGCCGCAGCTTCGGGAAACGGCAGTTCGGCAAATCAGCCGCGTCCGCAGGCGCGTTCCCCGTGCGAGTTTGCGAGCACAGAGCGCAGGGAGGCTCCGCCGACCAAGCGTTTAATAAGCGCAGGGAGACTCCGCCGACCAAGCGGTTAATATACTATACACTCACGGCGCGAGATTTACAACCGAAAACGATTGACAAAGTAAAAATAATGTTGTATAATCCTTAAACGCGCGGCTCGCAGAGCGGGTCGGCTGCGGAACGGCGGTATAGCTCAGTTGGCTAGAGCACTCGGTTCATACCCGTGGTGTCACTGGTTCGAGTCCAGTTACCGCCACCACGACAATTGACAGTTGACATTGAGCGGCGACAGCGTCCGCGCGGACGCGTCCGCGTTCCCGGATTATTCACTGTTAATTTTTAATTGCGCGAGCTTAGCTCGTGCGTCCGGCCCGGTGGTCAAGCGGTTAAGACACCGCCCTTTCACGGCGGTAACACGGGTTCGATTCCCGTCCGGGTCACCAATCCCGCAAAGCGCACGCTGTTTTGCGGGATTCGCAGTTCAAGGAGGATTAGCTCAGTTGGTTAGAGCGCCTGCTTCACACGCAGGAGGTCGCCGGTTCGAGCCCGGCATCGTCCACCAACGAAACCCCTTTGCAACACCGAGCGGTTGCAAAGGGGTTTCGTTTTATGCCGATTCGGGCAGCACGAAAACGGATACCGGCTTCGTTATGGCCCTGCCGCGCCCGCCGTACGCCGTCCCGCCCGCAACAAGCTCTGATTCCGCCGGTAAAACCTTACCGCCGTATCTGCGCCTCAATTTGCGTAACAAAGCCGGCGCAATAACCCGCGCCGGCAACGCTTCCGCTTATCCGTTATCTGTCCCCGCCGCCCTCAAGCTCCAGAAGCCGCCGCTTTACGCTTAACCCGCCCGCGTAACCGGTCAGCCCGCCGTCCGCGCCGACGACGCGGTGGCAGGGAATGACGATACTCACCGGGTTGTGTCCGACCGCGCCGCCGACCGCGCGGGCAGACGTTTTCATACCCGCGGTTTCTTCGAGCCGCCGCGCGATTTCGCCGTACGTCGTAACCCCGCCGTAGGGGACCGCAAGCAGAACGGCCCACACCGCGGCGCGGAACGCGCTTCCGGCGGGCGCGAGCGGCAGCGTCATTTCGGGGTTCCCGCGCCGGAAGTACCGGTCGAGCCACGCGGCGGCGAGCGTCAGCACCGGCGGCGTTTCCCGCGAAGTGTGTTCGCCGAGCGTCGCCGCGAAATACTTCTGTCCCGCTATCCAAATCCCGGTAACGCTCTCCCCGTCGGACGCGAGCGTGAGCGTCCCGACCGGCGACGCGTACTCCGCCACATACTGAAGCACTGCGGTCACGCGTCAGCCAGCCTGCGGCGCATAGCGCGGACGGCGCAGGACAGCGTAAAGTTTATCACGAAGTACACGAGCGCGATGAACACATAGATAACGAAAACGTGCGCCGTCGTGATGACGACGTTCTTTGAAAGACTGCTCATAACGTTGCGCATCGACCAGAAAAACTCCGCGATTCCGACCTGCGCGAAAAACGACGTGTCCTTTATAGTCGTCACAATCTGGCTCATAAGCGAGGGAATGATGCGCTCAAATGTCTGCGGCAGAACGACGAAGAACAGAACCTGCGCGAAATTGAACCCCTGCGACCGCGCGGCTTCGTACTGTCCGCTGTGAATCGAGTTAATGCCGCCGCGCACGATTTCGGATATGACGCTCGACGTGTACAGCATCAGCCCGAAACTTCCGCGCATCATCGGGCTGCCGATAAGACTGCGCGGTATTATGAAAACCGCGCCGATAATCCAGAGCAGCAGCGGCGTGTTGCGGAACGTCTCGATGTAGACGGCGGCGATTTTGCCGAGCAGCCGCTTTTCATATGTGCGGGCAATCGCCAGCACCGTCCCGAAAACTATCGAAACAAGTACGACCCCGATTGAAATAAACACCGTAAGCGCAAGCCCTTTTAAGATAAAGCGCGTGTTGCTCGGTGTGAAAACGTCTGCGATAACCTGTAACACGGTCGCCCTCCTTTACTCGGAATCCGTCACGGCGATAATCTTCTCTTCCGTCGCCGCGGTGACGAGTCCGGCGCGGATTATGCGCTTTTCGTACGCTCTCGCCGCCGTCGCGAGGGGAAAGCACAGCAGAAAGTAAAGCGCGCCGGAGACGACGAGCGCGGGCGCGTAGCTCGCCTTGTCCGCCGCCCACGAATTTGTGCGGTACATCAGGTCGCCGCCGGAAATCATCGCGAGCACCGAAGTGTTTTTGACGAGATTGACCGCCTGGTTCGTAAGCGGCGGCAGAATAATCGTAAGCGTCTGCGGCAGAACGACGTGTATCATCGTCGAGAAGTAGGAAAAACCCTGCGAGTGCGCGGCTTCAAACTGACCTTTCGGAATGGACTCGATTCCGGCGCGGACGACCTCCGCGACGTACGCTCCGTGGTAAAACCCCACGCCGAGTATGCCGATAGTCGCCGTGCTGAGCATAATACCCGCGTAGGGCAGCGCGTTAAACATAAAAAACGCGATGATTACGAGCGGAATATTCTGAAAGAATTCGACGTACACCCGCGTCACCGCGCGCAAAGGTTTGCGGCGCGACGTTGAGATGATTCCGAGTACCGCGCCGATTGCGACGGCGAGCGCGAGCGCCGCGAGCGCAACGCCGACCGTTACCAGAAGCGCGTCGAGAAAGACCCGCCAGTCTTTGAACAGCTTTACGAAACGCCACCAGGCGAATGGGCTTGTACTTCGGTTCATATGCCGCCTCCAGCCGCCGCCCCGCGCGCCGCCGATAGTCCGCGGGGGATAGAAGCCGCGCTTCTATCCCCCGTTGAGTGAGCCGCCGGGAACTTATATTCCGGGGTAATTTGCGCGCCACGCGGCGAACGTGCCGTCGTCAAGCCAGGTCGTGACGAGATCGTCAACCCACGCCGCAAGCTCTTTGTTTGTGAGCTTCGTCGCGATACCGTAGTCCTGCGGGGAGAAATCGTCGGGCAGAATCTCGACCGAAGCGTCGAGATAGCCGCTGAGAATCGACTTGTCAACGGAGAACGCATCGACGCGCTTGGAATCGAGCGCGGCTTTGATTTCGGGGTACGACGCAAACTCCTGGAAGCTGACCGTGATACCGAGTTCGTCGGCAGCCGCCTGAATCGCGTCGCGTGAGGTCGCCGCCTGCGCGACGCCGATGCTCTTCCCGTCAAGGTCGGCGAGCGACTTGTACCCGGCGTCGGTCTTTACGAGTATGCCGACGTGGTCTGTGTAGTACGGCGTGGAGAAGTTCCACGACTCGAGACGTTCGGGCTTAATCGTGAACGTCGCGATGACCATATCGATGTCGCCGGTGTCGAGCAGCGGTCCGCGCGTCGCGGCTGTGACCGGGGTGAACTTGACCTTCGTTTCGTCGCCGAAAATCTCAAGAGCGAGCTTCTTCGCAAGGTCGATTTCCATACCGACGTACTCGTTCGTCTCGGTGTTGAGCAGACCGAAGTTCGGAACGTCCGACTTAACGCCGACGTTGAGTACGCCGCGGTCGCGGATTGACGAAACCGCGTCCGCGGTGTCGCCTTCGTCTTTCTTGCAGGCGGTGAGTGCCGCAGCCGATGCGACCATTGCGAGGGCGAGAACGAGCAGCAGAATACGTTTTTTCATTTTGGCTTTCCTCCGTTTTATCTTATTATTTTACTTAAAAACAAGCGCGCGCGCTCATTTTCCGGGTTTTCAAAGAAGGCGTTCGGCTCGCCCTCTTCGACGATGACTCCATCGTCCATAAACACCACTCTGTCGGCGACCTCGCGGGCGAAGCCCATCTCGTGCGTCACGACGAGCATAGTAATCGACTCTTTTGAGAGCGACACCATAACGTCGAGCACTTCCTGAACCATCTCCGGGTCGAGCGCGCTCGTCGGCTCGTCGAACAGAATGATTTTTTGCTGCGTCGCAAGGGCGCGGGCAATCGCGATTCGCTGCTGCTGCCCTCCGGACAGCTGGGTCGGTTTCGCGCGGGCTTTGTCCCGCAAGCCGATACGGTCCAAATAGTGATACGCGAGTTCCTCCGCTTCGCGCCGGGACTTCTTCTGAAGTTTCATCGGCGCGAGCGTGATGTTCGCGAGTACGGACAGGTGCGGGTAGAGATTGAACGACTGAAACACCATAGCGCAGTTTTTACGCACCGCCTGAAGCGCGTTTTTCCGCGTTATCAGCTCGCCGTCTATGTAAACGCTGCCGCTCGTCGGTTCCTCTATGCGGTTGATACAGCGAATCAGCGTACTTTTTCCGGAACCGGACGGTCCGATTATAACGACTTTCTCGCCCTCGCCGACAGTAAGGTTTATGTCTTTAAGCGCGTCGAGCTTGCCGTACGTCTTGCATATGTTTTCAAGTTTTATCAATATATGCCACCTTTTGGTCGGAGAGCGTTCCCCCTCAGGAAATTTGCTTTTTACCGATTCTGTGTACATTATAAGCGAAGAAATCGCGTTTGTCAAGTTTTACGGGAAAATGGTTAAACTATAGGTCTCCCCCGCGTCCCGCCGGGTGCGGACAGGCGATTTCATATGTCACAGCAGATTTTCTTCAATCCACCGCGCAACGCCGTCGTCGTCGCAGTCGCCGCAGACGCAGTCCGCGACGGCTTTGCAGCCGTCAATCGCGTTTGACATTGCAACGCCCGCGCCGCAGAGTTTGAGCATTTCAACGTCGTTGAGGTCGTCGCCGAACGCCGCGACCTCGGCGAGGGAGACGTTAAAGCGCTCCGCAAGGAATTGTATTGCGCGGAGTTTCGTCGCCTCGCGGCTCATTATCAGCCCGCGCTCAGCGTACAGCTCCGGCGGCAAATCTGCGGCAAGCCGCTCTCTGTCCTCGGAATCTGTTGCGCGGACTATTATTTTGTCGGCGAATTCGTCCGGAATATCCGAAAAATCGGTGCGCGTGTAGATGATTCCCTGCCATATTTTTCCCGCGTCGAAGTTTGCGAATAGTCTGTCGTTTATCTCAACCGCCGTTTCTCGGTTACTCCGGTGTAAACGGCGCAGTATCGGCTGCGCTATATCCGGCGGGATACCGAAATTCGCCGCGGGCCTGCCGTCTGCGTGAACGACCGCGCCGTTGTGAAATATCATCGCGTCGAACGTCACGCGGTCAAGCAAATCCGGAAAACTAAAAACCGCGCGAACCGGACGCGCCGTCGCGAACACGACTTTGATTCCGCGCTCACGCGCGCGGCGGAACACGCCGACCGTGTACCCGCTTATTGTCTTGTCGCGCCGCAAAAGCGTGTCGTCGAGGTCGGTGACTATAAGTTTTACCGGCATTATCAAATTCTCCTCCATCCGCCGCGCCGCGCGCAGTAACGCGCGCTCCGCCGTCCGTCACGGCGGGTTTCACCGGTACAGCCCGCCGCCCCACGCCGCGCGCAGCCGTTCCGCGCTCCAGGCGGCGTTCGCGGGCGACGTTGACGGCATTTGCAGCACCTCGACTCCCGCGGGTACCGCCGCGCGCTTCACGAACAGCGCGTACGCCGTGCCGCCGTTGCACAGCACGCGCGTTATCCGGCACTCCGCGAAAATCGCCGCGAAGTCGTTTGCGGCGGCGTTCCTGATACCCGCGTCGGCGGAGCCGTCCGTCTCGCAGGAACCGATAACGTCCCACAGCGCAACCCGGTTGAGCAGCAGCAGTCCGCGCTTTCCGGCTTCGTCCGCGGGCGTTTCTTCGCCGAACACCGCCGCGAGTACGCTCCAGAACCGGTTGCGGGGGTGCGCGTAGTAGAAGCCCCGCGCTCTCGAAACCGCGCTCGGGAACGAGCCGAGTACGAGCGTCTCGCTGCGCGCGTCATACACCGGCGCGAACGGGTGCGTTAATAGCCGCTCGGCCGGCGGAGTCTCCCGCGCCCGGCGTTTCGGCAAAACGCCTTTAGCCGCGGGCGGCGTTTCCCGGCTCATATAACATAGTCGTTTCCGACGTCTGCCGCGCCGCCGATTTTGCTCAGGTCGTACGGCGTGGACTGGTACACATAGTAATTCAGCCAGTTTGTGTACAGCAGCTGCGCGTGACTGCGCCACGAGACGCGCGGCGGCTTCGCCGGGTCGTCGTCCTCGAAATAATTTTCAGGTACGGACGGCGAGAGACCCGCCGCAATGTCGCGGAAGTATTCGCGCGCAAGCGTGTCCGCGTCGTATTCGGGGTGTCCCATAATGAAAAACCGCTTGTTGTCGGCGGATTTCGCGGCGAAAACTCCCGCGCGGGCGGAGCTTGCGAGGATTTCAAGCTCCGGGCGTTTCTCAATCTCCGCCTCCGGCGACTCCGTCCGTCGCGAGTGCGGAGCCATAAACAGGTCGTCGAAGCCGCGGAAAAGCGGACTCGTCGCCTTTCTGACGGCGTTCGGGAACACGCCGGAGAGCTTGCGCCCGAGCGTCCGTTTCGGCACTCCGTAGTGGTGGTACAACGCCGCCTGCGCGCCCCAACATATGTGCAGCGTCGAGTGCGCGCCGCGCTCCGACCAGTCGAGGACAGCGGCAAGCTCCGCCCAGTAATCGACGTCCTCGAACTCGAGCAGCTCGACCGGCGCGCCGGTGATTATCATTCCGTCGTAGCGTTTTCCCGAAAGCTCGGCGAACGTCCTGTAAAACGTGTCGAGGTGGGACTTGTCCGTGTTTTTCGACTCGTGCGACCGCATTTGCATAAACTCGACCTCGATTTGCAGCGGAGTGTTCGACAGCTTGCGCAAAAGCTGCGTCTCCGTGACGATTTTCGTCGGCATAAGGTTGAGTATAAGCAGTTTGAGCGGACGAATGTCCTGCGTTATCGCGCGGTTTTCCGTCATCACGAAGATGTTTTCGCTCTCGAGAATTTGCGCCGCCGGAAGCGAGTCGGGAATTTTTATAGGCATTAGCTGACCGCCTGTTCCGATGAATTGAGAATTTGCAACCGTTTATACATTTTACTATTTATCGCGGACAATGTCAACCATAGCTTTGACGGCGGATAAGCCGATAATGGTTTCTGAACTTTCTTTGAAAAAATTCAAAAAAGTCTTGACAAATCCGGAAACCAGGCATATACTGCTATACGTGCAAAAATTGAACGAATCTCCGCCTGCATCAGACTTTCCCGGCGACCTTTCCGAAGAGGAAATCGCCCTGCGGTACGCGAAGCTTGTGCGCCGCTGCGCGCGGCCGTTTTTTCTGCAGGGGGGCGACGGCGAAGACCTTATACAGGAAGGTATGCTCGGACTGCTCTCCGCGATACGCGGGTTCGACCCGGCGCGCGGAGTACCGTTTGAAGCGTTTGCCGAGCTTTGCGTCCGGCGCAGAATCATAAGCGCGGTCAAAAAAGGCTCGCTCGGCTCGCTTCCGGGTACGCTTCCGCTTGAAGCGGGAGAGACGAGGTTCGCCGCGGATACGGAGCGCGTCTCCGACCCCGAAGAGCTTGTACTCGCGAGGGAGCGCGCGCGGGAAATGAAGTCCCGCATTGAAGCCGACCTCTCAAAGTTCGAGCGCGAGGTCGCGCGGCTCTACCTCGACGGTCTGACCTACGACGAAATCGGACACGCAGTAGGCAGAAACGCGAAGTCAATAGACAACGCGGTACAGCGGATTCGCCGCAAGCTCGCGCATCTGCGCGACGCGGAATATTAGCCGCAAACAGCCGCAGGCACGGCGGCACAGCAATGGCGTTACCGGCGCAAGCCGACCGCAATATTACAGCCAACGGGATACCCGGGGCAAACATCGAAATGAGGAAACCAAATGTACGAAGACAGAACCTTGGTGTGCAAGGAATGCGGACAGGACTTTACGTTCACCGCCGGTGAGCAGGAGTTCTATGCCGAGCGCGGCTTCCAGAACGAGCCGCAGCGGTGCAAAAACTGCAGAGATGCACGCAAGAACGCGTCCCGCGGACCCCGTGAATTTTTCACCGCCGTCTGCGCCGACTGCGGACAGGAAGCACGCGTCCCCTTCGAGCCGAAGACAGATCGTCCTGTTTATTGCAGCGACTGCTTCGCGAAACACCGCGCTTAAGTCTTGCAAAAGCGGAAAACCCCCGACATTGTCGGGGGTTTTCGTTATGCGTTAGGTTTTGCGGTTTAGTCCAGCGTGAAGATATACGGATAGCCGACTACGTCGACGACCGCCCAGGTGCCGGGCACAAGCTCGGCGAGCGTACCGACCTGCGTGTAGCCCGTCAGCGACGGGGGAACCGGGAGCGGGGTGGCGGAATAGTCTTCAGCCATCAGATACGCGCTGTAAACCTGCGCGCCGGCGGGGATTCCCGCGTTGTCAAGCTCCGGATAGTACGTTCCGGCGGCGAGAGGCCACGCGCCGCCGTAAGTGTACTCCGCGGTCAGTTCGGGGGGCGTTGCGACGTCGCCGCCGGGATTGGTTTCGTCGGGCGCCGGCGAAGTGCTGCTGTCGTCGGGCGTGGGGGAGGTGCTGCTGTCGTCGGGTGTGGGCGAAGTGATGCTGTCGTCGGGGGTGGGCGAAGTTTCGGCGTCGTCCTTTTTGCAGGCGACAGCCGCGGCGAGCGCGAGCACGAGGCTGAGCGCAAGCAGTATCCGCAGGGTCTTCTTCATTACTTTTTTTCCTCCATTTTTTGTCCGTTGATTTATTTTGTTCTACCAAGGAGGCATTATACGACGGATTTAATAAAATGTCAACATAAAATTTAATACTTTTGTAAAGAGTTTTAGAAATTTATTTGACAAATCCTGAATCCTGTGATATAAATAATGCTGAATACTCACCGCTGCGACTCTTATGAGAGCGCAAGCGTCAACGGAGAAAAATGATGATATTCGACCAGTGGCACATTCACGGCTTCGACAGGCAGGCTGCCGTACGGCACGTCCGGAACGGAATAAACTTCCTGCCCGCCGTATTTCTTTCGTCCCGCGGGATACTCGACCCATCGGACGCGGAGGAGTTTCTGACCGACTCGCGGTTCGACATAATCGACCCTCTGCTTATGCCCGATATGGCGGCGGCGGCGGCGCGCGTCCGGCGCGCGGTCGAGGACGGGGAGAAAATCGCGGTTTTCGGCGACTACGACGTTGACGGAATGACCGCGTCCGTACTGCTTAAGCTCTGGTTCGACGAGCAGTCCGCAGACGCGATCGTGTACATTCCCGACCGCGGCGACGAGGGTTACGGACTGAGCCGCTCCGCGCTCGACTGGCTTGCCGCGCGGAACGTAAACCTCGTCGTGACCGTGGACTGCGGCATCACCGCGGCGGACGAGGTGGAGTACGGGCGCGGTCTCGGACTCGATTTCGTAATCACCGACCACCACGAGAGCCGGTTCGGTATGCCGCAGGGCGTTCCGGTAGTGGACGCGAAGCGCGCGGACAGCGAGTATCCGAACCGTCATCTCGCCGGAGTCGGCGTGGCGTTCAAGCTCGTCTGCGCGCTCGAAGACGGGTGCGACCCGTTCAAACTGCTCGAGAAATACGGCGACCTCGTCGCGGTAGGCACCGTCGCGGACGTTATGCCCGTCGTCGGAGAGAACCGCGCGCTGATCCGCGCGGGACTCAAAAAGCTGCGTACGTCGCCGCGACCGGGTCTTACCGCGCTTATGAAAGCGGCGAACGCGCCGCGCACCGCAATCAACACCGCCGCGATAGGCTTCACGATTGCGCCGCGGCTCAACGCCGCCGGACGTATGGGCAACGCCGGGCTGTCGGTCGATATACTGCTGACGAACGATTACAGGGAAGCCGACCGCCTCACCGAGGAGCTTACCGCGCTTAACGACCGCAGACGCGAGCTTGAGGGCGAGATTTTCGAGGAGGTCAAGCGGCGGCTCGAGGGTCAGGACATTAAGAGTCCGGTCGTGATGTCCGGCGACAACTGGTACCACGGGGTTATGGGCATAGTCGCGGCGCGAACCGCCGAAAAGTGGAACATTCCCGCCGTTATGATAAACATTGACGAGGACGGAACCGGGCGCGGCTCCTGCCGCAGTTTCGGCGGGTTCGGGATTTACTCCGCGCTCGCCGAGTGCGGCGACCTGCTCACGAACTACGGCGGACACGAAATGGCGACCGGCATTACGATTCCGCGCGAAAACATTGACGAGCTTCGCGAGCGGCTCACCGCGATATACCTCCGCGAGGTCACGGAGCCGGTGAAGCCGAAGCTCAAAATCGACTTCGAGGTCGAGAAGCCGGAGCTGCTCGAAATCGAGAACGTGGAAGCTCTCGAGGCTCTCGAGCCGTTCGGCAACGGATACCCGCCGCCGATTCTCGCAATCTGCGGCGTGCGTATCGTGAACCTCAATTCCGTCGGCGGCGGAAAGCACGCGCGAATCCGCGTCGAAAAGAATCACCGTATGCTCGACGGCATATTTTTCTCCGCCGACCCCGAAAGTCTCGGCTTCGTCGAGGGCGCGCTCATCGACGTCGCGTTCGAGCCGCAGATTAACCAGTACCGCGGGCGCGTCAGCGTCCAGCTGCACGTTCTCGACATTCGTCCGCACAGGAAAGAGCGCGCGGTGATGGACTGATTGCCGCTCCGCGGGGTTGGATTTCGCTCATTGCGATGAGCGGGACGCATTTCGCTGCGTGGCGGCTTGCGCCGCTTGCGAGCGGCGCGGTGCAAAGAGGGGGCGGCTCAAACGCCGCTCGCCCCCTCTCTGCACTCTCCCCTTGGCTTAGGGGAACGAAAGTCGCGCTCACTCTGTTCGCGAAGGGTCGTTGCGGCGGGTAGCCGCACTGTGCGCCGCACAATTAACCGCTCGGTCGGGCAAGCCCTCTGTCGCTAACAGTTTCGGCACAACGGCGGTGCGTTACGCGCCTGTGCCGAAATGCCGTCCCCTCGAACTGCCGCGCGCCCGCAGTCTTCAACTGCGCTCCGCATAGTGCGGCTGCGCTGTGCAACGACCGAAAGTGAGCGCAGGGAGGGCTTCGCCCGACCAAGCGGCTAATAACGTGAGCGAGCGAACGGGTTCGCTCGCCGCCGCGAGTAACGTTCCGTCAGCGAAAACGAGCAAAGCGATGTTTGAGCCGTACGGAACGGCAGCGGCGTTTTTGAGCACTCCGCAGAGTGCGAAAAATGTTGAGCGCAGGGAGGGCTTTGCCCGACCAAGCGGCAAATAATCGCAGGTCGGCTCCGCCGACCAAGCGGTAAAAAGGAGGCGGGTACGCATATGAACGAAAACAAAAATGCCGCCGTTGCGGCGGGATTTAACCGGCTCGCCGACGCAGTGCACGGATACAACCCGGGCGCGAATATCGACCTGCTCCGCGCCGCCTTTGAGTTCGCCGACTCGCACCACGAGGGGCAGAAGCGCAAAGAGGGCAGCCCGTATATCACGCACCCGCTCGCGACGGCGCAGATTATCGCGGAAATGGGACTCGACGACGAGTCTCTCGCCGCCGCGCTGCTGCACGACTGCATCGAGGACACTCCGGCGACGCGCGAGGAGATAACAAAGCTCTTCGGCGAGGAAGTCGCGGACATAGTGGACGGCGTTACGAAGCTGACGCGCGTGCAGTATACGTCCAAAGAAGAAGAGCAGATGGAAAATCTGCGGAAAATGCTTATGGCTATGGCGCGGGACATCCGCGTTATACTTATTAAAATTGCCGACCGTCTGCACAATATGCGCACTATGGAGTATCAGACTCCGGAGAAACAGCGCGAAAAGTCGCTCGAAACGCTCGAGGTTTACGCTCCGATTGCCCACAGGCTCGGAATGCAGCGCGTGAAGTGGGAGCTTGAGGATTTGTCTCTCCGCTATCTCGAGCCGGACGCTTACGACGAAATCGCGCGCGGCGTGGCTAACCGCGAACGCGAGAACGCAGGATTTTTCACGTCCACCGCCGACAATATACGCGACCGGCTGCGCAACGGAAACTGCGACTGCGAGGTGTACGGCAGGGTCAAGCACATCTACAGCATATACCGCAAAATGGCGGAACAGCAAAAGACGTTTCAGGAGATTCTCGACCTGTACGCGTTCCGCGTCGTCGTCGAATCCGTCGCGGAGTGTTTTCACGCGCTCGGGCATATCCACGAGATATACACGCCGATTCCCGGGCGGTTCAAGGACTATATCACGATTCCGAAGCCGAACGGCTATCAGTCCCTGCACACGACGGTTATCGGCTCGAACGGAATACCGTTCGAGGTGCAGATACGCACGGAGGAAATGCACAGAATCGCGGAATACGGCGTCGCCGCGCACTGGAAGTACAAGTCCGGAACGTCTCGCGCGACCTCCGACGAGGAGAAGTACGCGTGGATACGCCGCATACTCGAGTCGCAGCAGGACACCGACCCCGAGGACTTTTTTCAGGCGTTGCGCACCGATATGTTCGCGGACGAGGTGTTCGCGCTCACGCCGAAAGGCGACGTTAAGAGTATGCCCGCGGGCGCGACGCCGATAGACTTCGCATATGCGATACACTCCGCCGTCGGCAACCGGATGACCGGCGCAATCGTCAACGGACGCATCGTGCCGTTTCCGACGCAGCTTCAGAACGGCGACATCGTCGAGATTCTCACGTCAAATTCGTCGAAAGGACCGTCGCGCGACTGGCTGAATATCGTCAGAAGCGCGGAGGCGCGGAACAAAATCCGCCAGTGGTTCAAGAAAGAAAAGCGCGAGGAAAACATCGTCCACGGCAAGGTCGCGTTCGAGGGAGAGCTGCGCCGCGCGGGAATACAGCTGTCGGAGATAACGCACGAAGACGTACGGCAGAAAGTGCTGCGCCGTCTCGCTTTCCCGTCGATGGACGACCTGTACGCGGCAATCGGGTACGGCGGGGTGTCGTCGCAGAAGTGCGTCAACAAAATCCGCGACGAGGTACTCGTCTCGCTGCGCACCAAGAAGAAAGACGAACCGCCGGAGACCGCCGCGCCGGCAGTCAGGCGCAAGGCGAAACCGGTCAACGGCGTTATCGTCGAAGACCTTGAAAACTGTCTCGTGAAGTTCGCGCGGTGTTGTACGCCGGTGCCGGGCGACCCGATTGTCGGCTTCGTGACGCGCGGTTTCGGCGTGTCGGTACACCGCGGCGACTGCGTGAACTACAGGCGGAGTATGGCGGATCCCGACGAGTCGGGGCGGTGGATTTCCGTTTCGTGGGCGAATTCGGAGAGCGACACGTTTCAGACCGCGCTCGCCATTATCTCGAACCGCACGGACGGAATCGTACTCGACGTTGCGGGCGTGCTGAGCGCGCTGAAAGTACATATGGTTTCGATAAACGCGCGCGACCTCGGCGGCAAAGCGTCCGTCGCGGTGACGGTGGAGGTAAAAAACACGGATGAGCTGACCGCGCTGCTGGCGCGTCTGCACCAGATTGACGGGGTGTCGGACGTGCGGCGCAGCGAGAACGCGTGACGGCGCAGTTGTTTTAGCGAAGTTGCCGGCGGCGAAAACTTTTGATGTGTTTTCCGTATTCCGGCAGTAAGCAGAGATACCGCCGCCGCAAACACGAAGCCGTAATAGTCGGTTATATCAGCCGCCCAACCGCGTCCGCGGCAAGCACCGCGTCGTACACGCGCTCCGGGTCGTTCTCCGGCGGCGCGTTGAAACCGCCGTCCGCACCGGGACGGGCGGCGTGTTCGCAGGCTTTTTTCAGCAGCGCGCCCGGCTCGGCTCCGATTTCGCGCAGTGTCGCCGGGAGTCCGACCTCGCGGCAGAAAGCGAGTACGCGCGAAAACTCCGCGTGACCCGCGCCGTCGAGTATCAGCATTGCGAGCAAACCGAACGCGACAAGCTCTCCGTGAGTGCGTTCGCGGCACGCCGGAATTACGTGGAAGCCCTCGGAAAGTCCGTGCGCGAGCGTCACCGCGCCGGACTCAAACCCGAGTCCGGACAGCAGGACGTTCGCCTCGACGACGCGGTCGAGCGCGGGCGTTACAACCTTATTTTCTACCGCTATCTTCGCGCCGGTTCCGAACTCAAAAAGCGTGTCGCGGCAGAGCTTCGCGAGCGTCATCGCGGTCTCCGTGATACTTCCGCCCGGGACGTTGACCGCACCGCGCCGCCGCCCCATATCCGCCTCGTAGTACGTCGCGAGCGCGTCGCCCATTCCGGAGACGAGCTGCCGCACCGGCGCGTTCGCGATAATCCGCGTATCGACGAGCACAAGCTCCGGGCTGCGCCCGAGAAACTCGAGCCGGTTCATCGTGCCGTCCGGGTTGTACACCACCGCGACGGACGAGCAAGGCGAGTCGTTCGACGCGACGGTCGGCACGACGATAATCTTCGCGCCGATACGCGCCGCCGCGGTCTTGACCGTGTCGATTGCCTTGCCGCCGCCGCAGGCGACTATCGCGTCCGCGCATACCGCCAGCGCGATTGCCGCAATGCGTGAAATTTCCGCGTCGGTCGATTCTCCGCCGAACAGCTCTTCGCTGTATGCGACGTCTGCCGCCGGGAAATCGCGCTCAACGGCCGCTCGCACGGCGGCAAGCCCGCTGCGTCCGCCGACGAGCAGAGCGGACTTCACCGCGAGCGAGCGCAGCTGCGGCGCAAGCTCGCCGAGCGCACCCGCGCCCTGAACGTACCTCGCGGGGGAAATGAACATATACGGTCGCATAATATACTCCTTGCAATTATAATTTACAGTTGACGGCTGCGGCTTCGCCGCGCGGCGTTACACGTCTGCGGGCGCAATGTCCGGTACCTGCTGCGCAGCTTCCGCCTATACTCCCGCGTTGCGGGAGATTTTCGCGCTGTACACGTTATTGTGCGGCGGCGGTTTGCGTGGTATAGTGAGCGCGGACTTAATCCGAAATTTGGAGGTCAAACAAATGTACGCATTAGACGAAATTCTGTCCGCGAACCTCAAACGCCTGCGCCGGAGCCGCGACCTGACGCAGGAGGAAGCCGCGTCCGCGCTCGGCGTCGTGCCGCAGACGGTAAGCAAGTGGGAGCGCGGCGAAACGTGTCCCGACCTTGCGTTGCTGCCGCAAATCGCGACGTACTACGGCGTGTCGCTCGACGAGCTTATGGGAATGAGCGAGTACGCGAGCGCGGAGCGGCGTACGGAGATGCTCGACCTCGGGCAGCAGCATATGTTCCGCGCGGAATACGGCAAGGCGGTAGAGGTGCTTCGCGAAGCTTTGCGCGTGTTCCCCGGCGACGCGGAGATAAAGCTGCGGCTCGCGGAAGTGCTGAACGGCGCAGACCCGGAGCCGTATACGAACCCGGATTCGTCGTACTGGGAGGAAGCCGCCGCGATACTCGAAACTCTGATTCACGACCCCGTAGTGGGCAAAGCCGCGAGGTTTCAGCTGATGATGCTGTATGCGGCTTCCGGGCGCGAGACCGAGCGCGAGAAGGCGGAAGCTCTGCTTAAGGAGGTGCCTCGGATACAGGAAAGCCGCGAGTTTGTCCGGTTAATGTTCGCACGGTCGCCGGAGGAAAGCGTAACCGCGCACAACGAGCTTCTGTTCGAGCTGTTTAACGCGTTTGTGAACCGCCTGTCCGGTACGTCCGTCGAAAGCAAAGAGGTGAATATCAGCCGGCTGCGCGCCGCGCTCAATATCGTGAACGTCGTACTCGACGAGCGCGACCTCGACTGCTGTATTAGTATGGTGTTCGAGCCTATTTACCGCAATCTGACGTGGAATTACATCGCGCTCGGCGAGTTTGACGCGGCAATTGACGCGGTCGAACAGCTCGTGAAATGGACGCTGCGCGAAAATGAGCTTGCCGACCCAAACCTGCCGGGTACGGAGATAACACGTCCGTTCGCGTCGCCGGTGTTCCGCGGACTTGACAACGATATTGTCGTTATGAGCAACGCTCTCGAAATCCTCGGCGATTCAATGGAATACTTTGCGGCGGAACTCGGCGAAAATCCGAGGTTTCAGGCGCTGCTCGAAAGGCTCAGCCCTAACTCTCCCGCCGGGCAATGACTTTTTTCTTCCAGCCGCCCTGAACGTACCGCGCGCCGGTGATAATCAGAGCCGTCGCCCAGCCGAACGCGAGCGTACTCCACGCGGCTTCGTATCCGAAACGGCTGAACGCGTACACGCCGAGGTAGGCGATCGCGACGCGCATAGCGAGAGCCGAAAGCGTCGCCGCGGACTGAAGCAGCGTGTCTCCCGCACCCTGAAGTACGCCGCCGAGAATCATATACACCGAGAAAATCCAGAACACCGTCGAATAATACCGCACCTGCTCCGCTCCGATTGCTATGGCGGAACCGTCCACGCCGAAAAGCCGCACCACCGGCTCCGCAAGGCAATACAGCGTCACGCAGAGCGCGACGGAGACCGCGACCCCCGTCGCCTCCGTGAGGTACAGCGCGCGGCGCACGCGGTCAATCCGGTTCGCGGCGATATTCTGCCCGGTGAACGCGGCGAGAGCCGACTGGAGCCCGATTACCGGGACATAGAAGAACATATCGACGCGGCTGCCCGCCGTATACGCGGAGATTATCGCGATTCCCGCGGTGTGAACCGCCGCGAAATGCTGCACGAGAGCCATCATCGCGATATTGCCGAGCGAGACCACGCTCTGCTGTACCGCCGTCGGAAGCCCGATTCGCAGCGTCGTTTTGCACAGCGCGGGGTCAAAGTGCCTGTCGCCGCGGACGAGCGGGAACCGCCGCCGCAGATACCAGTACGCCAGCGCGGCGCAGATTACCTGCGAGATTACCGTCGCCCACGCCGCGCCGGCTACTCCCGCGTTGAACGCGACGATGAACCACAGGTCGAGCGCGACGTTCACGACGCTCGTCACGAGCAGGAACAGCAGGCTCGCCCGGGAGTCGCCGACCCCGCGCAGAGCGGACGCGGCGGCGTTGTACACAAACTGGAACGGCAGTCCTATGCAGTAAATCCGCAGGTAGCGCACGGCGTAATCGTACGTCAGGTACTCGACGCCCGCCGCGTCCGTACTGTTTTTCACGCGCAGTACGCCGCGCAGCAGAGCCGGAGCCGCCGCCCAGCCGATTATCATAACCGCAACGCCCGCCGCGCCGATAAATATCAGCGACGTATCGACCGCGCGGGAGAGCCTGTCCTCCTCCCGCGCGCCGAACAGCTGACTGCACACGACGCTTACCGCCGTGCCGAGACCCATCGCGAACGCGAGGTACAGGAACGTCAGCGGAGCCGCGCTGCCCACCGCCGCGAACGACCCGGGCGCGGACTTCTCCGCGAAGTTGCCGACGATTATATTGTCCGCCGTATTATACAGCTGCTGAAGCAGGTTCGCCGCCATAATCGGCAGCGCAAACAGCAAAATCCGGCGCAGAACGCCGCCGGACGTCATATCTCTCCTCATTCGCCGCCCCCTCTCATCAGTAAAAAAACGCGGGAACGCCCCCCAAGCAAGAGCGGTTCCCGCACAAACCCCAAAATAAAAAGTCCACAATCACACTATACCACACGTTCCCTCCCTTGTCAACAACATATTCCCCCCACCACACACGGCAGCCCCCGGCTTACGCCGGGGGCTGCCTTTGCGCTGTGAGTAGTTGCGGTGGTTAGCCGACGACTATCGCCGCCGTGCCGAGGAAGTCGTAGAAACCGGTTGAGTCGGCGACCGCCGACACCGTCAGCAGGACGGTTACGGAGGAACCGACGACCGTCGTCGCGAGGACTCCGGTGCCGGCGGCATACGTTCCGCCCGCGCCCGCGTTCACATAGAACGTGTCGCCGTCAAGCGATACGCGCACCGGTT
>JAITNK010000012.1 GCA_031290515.1 Oscillospiraceae bacterium | reverse complement strand
AACGTCGGCTATGTTCCCGGCGAAATCGCGTTCCCGGACGAGGCTTCGGGCACGTCGTTTTTGAAGCGGCAAGCGGAGTTGTGGGGACTGCGGGATATGAGTTACGCCGATTCGCTCACCCAGAAGCTCCAGCTCGACCCTACCGCAAACCTAAAGCGAATGTCAAAGGGTATGAAGCAGAAAACGGCGATTGTCGCCGCGCTGATGGCAGACCCGAAAATCCTCATACTCGACGAGCCGACCACCGGGCTTGACCCGCTGATGAGAGCGTCGTTCGTGGATATTCTGCGTGACGAAAAGAAAAAGGGCAAGACGATTTTTATGTCGAGCCATATGTTCGAGGAAGTCGAGGATACCTGCGACAAGGTGGCGTTCATCAAGGACGGCAAAATCATCTCATCTATTTCCACCGAGGAAATCAAGCACAATCAGGACAAAACCTTTAAGATTGAGTTTGAAACCACCGGGGACTATGCGCGCTTCCTTGCCGAACCGCTCGCGTTCACAGAGCAGCGGGAGGAACAGAATCAGGTGCTTGTAACCGTACACGATACGCAGATTAACGCCTTTATCCGGCTGATGAGGGGCTATCGGGTAAAGTTCATCACCGAAATCAAATACAGTCTTGAAAAATACTTCAAGACGCTCTATTAAAGGGGACAAAACAATGTTCAGTAAACCGATTTTCAAACAGAGCCTTAAAGCCAACTGGGTGCTCTGGCTTATATTCACAGGCGCGTTTTCGCTGATTATCGCCGTCGTTACGACCGTGTTCACTCCGGATTTGCTGTCCGGTATGATGGACATAATGAAAGACACTCCGATGGCGGCGATGATGGGCGACCGCATCAACAATATGACGTCCGTACTCGGTATGCTCTCGCAGTTTTACTCGATGCTCGGCGTTATCCTGCCGATGATTTTTATCATCATCACGGCGAACAGCCTGGTAGCGGCGCAGGTTGACAGAGGGTCGATGGCGTACTTGCTTTCCACGCCCACCAAGCGCGGAACCGTCGTGCGGACGCAAGCCCTGTTTCTTGTTCTCGCGATTATCGCTATGTTCGCGGTTGAGAGCGTAGTAGGGCTGACCGCCGTTCAGCTCGCGCACAAAGGCATTTGGCAGGACAAATATACTGCCGACGTCGCCGCCGCCGCCGAGGTCCTGAACGTCGATAAAGATACGCTGTCCGACGACTTAACGCTGATTCTGCAAAACGAAAACGCGCTGAAAGCCGGTGCGGAGGCGCGCAAAATCGACGTTGACGTTTACGCCGCGTACCTCACGCTGAAAACCGCCGACAGTTCCGCGCAACCGCCGAACGCCTCTGAAATTCAGCAAAAGGTCACGCTCGGCGTTGCCGCCGCCGCCACAGTCTTGGATATTGAACCCGCCGACTTACTGGGCGATATGTCCAAAATCAAAGGCAGCAAGGAAGCGATATCCGCCGCCGCGGAAGCGTCCGGATTGCCGGAGGAGATGTTCGCCTCGTTCATAAACGCTCAGCTTGCGAACAAGGAAATATCCGCCGATAAAGGCATTGATTTCAGCGTAAAAAAGTTTCTGACGCTGAATCTCGGACTGATGCTGCTTCAATTAACGTTCAGCTCAATCTCGTTCCTGTTTTCCTGCGTGTTCAATCTTTCAAAGAATTCGTTTGCGCTGGGGGCGGGTATCCCAATCGCGTCGTTTATCTTTCAGATTTTGCAGCAGACGAGCAGCGATTTGCGTATGTTCAAATATCTGACATTTAACACGCTGTACGATTCCACGAAAATGCTCTCCGGCGAGGGTTTCGCGGTTCAGTTCGCCGCGCTCGCCGCCGTCGCCGTCGTGCTGTACTGCGTCGGTATGCGCGTTTTCAGCAAGAAAGACTTGCCGCTGTAAAATTCCGTCAGTTATAGACGGTAAAATTTAAGGAGGTTCACTATGGACTTGTATTCACCCATTTTCACGCGAGCGTCAACCCGCAAATTTGACGCGAAACCGCTCCCGGCAGATACGCTGAAAGACTTGGAAGCGTACATTGCGAGCGTGAAGCCGCTTGTGCCCGACGTTAAGCTAACGCATAAAATCGTGGGCGGCAGCGAAGTGAAAGGAATGGCGTTGCCGAAAGCTCCGCATTTCCTGCTCATTTCCGGCGGACCGTCCGCTGCGGGCAAGGAACACCCCCTGCGGAATACAGCGGCGGGATTTCTCTACCAACACGCGGAGCTGTGGCTGTACGCTAACGGCTGCGCCACGCGCTGGCTCGGCGGCGCGAAAGGTAAAGCAGCCGACCCGAACCATATCATCGGAATAGCGTTCGGAAAGCCGTCCGAACCCGCCGCAAGAAAACCGGAAGATTTTAAGCGCAAGCCGCTCAATGAAATCGCCAAGGGTGCGGATTCGCGTCTGGAAGCGGTAAGGCTTGCGCCGTCGGGAATGAACGGGCAGCCGTGGTATTTTATTGTAGACGCCGGCAAAATCCACGTCTACTACAAGGCGAGTCTCGGCGGATTAGCGGGCAAACTCTATAATCTGACCAGTTTGGACGTGGGCATTGCCCTGTGCCATTTGGACGTTGCAAGCGAACACGAGGGGAAACCGTTCAATTTCGCCGTAATCAGGAGCGGCACACCTGCGCCGCCGCAAGGCTTTACCTACGTCGGAACGGCGGAGTAGGCGAAAAGATAAATAGGGAGCGACCCAAGAGTCACCTCCCTATTTTACACACATCTTAATTAGAGTTTAGACCCTGATTGTGCTTATTGCAGGTGTTTTTGCGCTATGCGACGGCAGAATATTTCCGAAAATCTACTTGACGAATGCACGAACAAGCAAACCGCAAGGTTTGCTTGTTCGCTATATTCCGTGTTTTTTGAGGTCAACTTTGCCGTCCGGCGTGAACGTAACGTGCTCCGCCGCGAGCAGACGCCGCTGAACGTCCGCGCCGCCGAAGACATAACCGTCGCAGAGCGAGCCATCTTTGAAAACGACGCGGTAGCAGGGGAGCTTTTTGTAATCGTCGTTTCTGTGCATTATCCAGCCGACGACGCGCGAGGAGCGCGGGTTCCCCGCGAGCGCGGCGATCTGCCCGTACGACATCACGCGTCCGCGCGGAATCGACGCGACGATTTCGCGGACGTTATCCGCAAACGCGCTCATTCGCCGCCCCAGTACGGCGGTATCTCGGGAGTTTCATCGGGCGGGGGTTCGGGCGCATCAGGCTCCGGAGTCGGCTCGGGAGTCGGCTCGGGAGTCGGCATAATCTTCGCGTAACGGAACTCGCAGATGTTGTCGTCCGAATTTTCCTGAATCGCCATATTGCGCCACGACATACCGACGACGTAGTATTCCGCGCCGAACGCCTCGGGCTTGGCGTAGACCGTGATTACATTGCCGACGCGCTCAAGCCCGGTCTCCGTAAGCGAGTCGATAACCGTGTCGTCGAGTATATGCTTCACGGTGTAATTCGCGCGCAGAATACCCGGAATCGCGGGAATCGACGTGTCCGGCGGAACGTTGAACTCGCGGTACGCCAGATGCTCGTGTACCGTAGTCATCACGCGCTTGAAAAGCTGCGCCGACGGGTTGACGCCGCTTGTTTTCATTTTTATAGTTTCGGGGACGTCGTACCCCGACCACACCGCCGCGACGTAGTACGGAGTGTAGCCGACGAAATAGCGGTCGCGGGAGTCGGAGCCGGTGCCGGTTTTGCCGGCAGTCGGCATATTCGCGATTTTCGCGGACTTTCCGGTACCCACGCCGTTCGGGTCGGTAACGCCCTTGAGCATTTCGTTCATCCAGTACGCGGTCTTGTCGGACAGCGCGGTAATCGGCGTGGGGCGGTTGTTGATGACGACGGTGCCGTCCGCCGATATTAGCTTTGTGTACAGCAGCGGCTCCATTTTGTTCCCGAGGTTCGGGAACATCGTAAACGCGGAAGCCATTTCGAGCGGCGTCGCTCCGACGGTGAGCTGTCCCATAGACATCGGAGCGTAGTCCTCGTCAAACGGGTTGAGCTTGAAGCCGAGTGTACCGGTCAGAAAGCGGTAGGAGACTGACGGCGTGATTTTATCGACAAGCTGAGCCGCAATCGTGTTCCGCGAACGGGCGATTGCCTCGCGAATCGGCATAAGTCCGAGGTAATTGCGGTCGTCGTTTTTCGGGTACCAGCCTTTCGCCGCGGCGTCCATCACATATCCCGCGGTGTCGTCAACTACCGTTTCCGGCGTTACGATTCCAAGCTCGATTGCGAGCGAGTAGACCGACAGCGGCTTTATCGACGAGCCGACCGGGCGGCGCGCCGCGTCCATAGTCGCGCGGTTAAGCAGCAGATTTTTCGTCTTTTTCCCCACGCCGCCGGACAGCCCCTTGACCTCGCCGGTGTACGGGTCGATGATTACGATTGCGGACTGGAGCTGCTGTTTGGAGCCGGTCGTCGCCGGCAGGTTATCGACGTCCTCCCAGACTTCGTCGATTGCGCGCTGTATGTCCGGGTCGTAGGTCGTGACTATTTTATAGCCGCCGCGCGTGATAATCCGCTGCGCCTCGTTGTACGAAATGTCGCGCAGGGACGCGAAGTCGTTGATAACGTCGGACAGCACAGCCTCCGCGAACCACGAGTAAACGTCCGGCGTGTAGCTGCTGTTTTCGCCGCGCTTGAACACAAGCACCTGCGCGACTTCAGCTTCGTACTGCTCCTGAGTGATGTACTGCTGGTCGCGCATAGCCGTGAGTATGGTTGTTTGCCGTCTCTTGTTGCGCTCGCGGCTGATGTACGGGTTGTAGAGCGACGGATTGTTCGTGATTCCGATTATCGACGCGGCTTCCGCAAGCGTAAGCTCGGAAACGTCTTTGCCGAAGTAATAGTCCGCGGCGGCTCCGACTCCGTACACGCTTCCGCCGAAGTTGACCTCGTTCATATAGAACGTAATTATTTCGTTTTTTGTGTACTGCCCCTCGACTTCAAGCGCGCGGAAAATCTCCGACAGCTTACGAGCGACGGTAACGTCGTCCTTGTCGGTGACGTTTTTGATGAGCTGCTGCGTAATCGTGGAGCCGCCGAAGTTGCCCTGCCCGGCGATGAACATTGTCGAGAACGCCGCGACGGTGCGGTACCAGTCCACGCCGCGGTGGTCGTAAAACCGCTTGTCCTCGATTGCGACGAGCGCGTCGCGCATACCCTGCGGGATTTCGTCGTAGCTTTTCCAGATGCGGAACTCCGTACTCTGCACCCGCTCCATTTCGATGAGATTGCCTTCGGAATCCTTGTAGTACAGTACGCTCGAGAGCTGCATCGCCTGCTCCTCAAGCAGTAAATCAGGGAAGTCGGTGAGGTTCGCCTTGACGTAAACGACGAAAATCGTACCGAAAATCGTCAGAGTCGTAATGGTGATGAGCAGAACCGTGAGCATTGCGCGGAACGCGAACAGCACGGTCTCCGCAACCGCGCCCGCCGAGAGCCTTACGGCGCGGAAAACAGACCGTTTCGTCGGCTTTCTGAAGAGCTTCTTGAAATTCGGCTTCGGCAGCTTCGGGAAATGAAACCGCGGCAGCTTAGGCATAGTTTTCTCCTGTGAGCGGAATTCATAGTTCAACACCGATATCATAACACAGTTCAGACGTGAAATCAAGTTAAAAACGCTTGCACAGTTTTGTGATATGTGTTAAACTTGTATGAACTAAACCGCACGAGACCGCATTAAGCCGCATCGGAGGCATAAAGAAATGCACGACAAAGCCGCCGGAGTCTGTGAAACGGCACATAAGCTGTGAGCTATTATTATATTCTTTTCGACGCGGACGGTACGCTTTTCGACTTCGACAACGCGGAGATGTACGCGCTGTCCGACCTGCTCGCGAAGTACGGCGTCGAAATCACGGAGGAGCGTCACGCGCTGTACCGCGAAATCAACCGCGCGAAGTGGCGCGGCTTTGAAGCCGGGGAAATCACCAGAGAGCAGCTGCAAAGCTCGCGGTTCAGGGAGCTGTTCGGGTCGCTCGGCAGACCCGACGTCGATGCGGAGACCGCGAACGCGGAGTACCTTGACTTACTCGCCGACGGTTCGCACCTTACCGACGGCGCGCTCGAAGTCTGCCGCTCGCTGTACGGCAGGTGCGAGCTTGCGATTGTGACAAACGGAATCGCGCGCTCGCAGATAAGGCGCGTCGGGAAGTCGGAAATACGGAAGTATATATCGAAAGTATTCGTGTCGGAGGAAATCGGATTTTCAAAGCCGAACCCGCTGTACTTCGAGTATGTGCTCGGCAAGATGCAGATTACCGACAAGCCGAGCGTACTCGTGGTCGGCGACTCGCTCGGCGCGGATATTCTCGGCGGCGCGAAAAGCGGACTCGACACCTGCTGGTTTAATCCGCGGGGCGTCGCGAACGACACGGGCGCGGTTCCGACGTACGAGATACGGTCGCTGCGCGAGCTGACGGATATTGTAATATAAAGGTCGGGAACGGACTCCGCGCGGCGGCGGGAGTTCGGGAGTCTCGTCAAACGCCGCTTGCGGGAGAAACTGATTTGACGATATTGCCGTTGCACTGCGGATGTTTCCGTTCCCGCACGAAAATAATTTTAATATTTTGCGCCGTTACACTTGACAGCCCCCCTGCTGTGGTATAATGCCCGCAAGCGGATATTACCCTGTTTATGCTACCACAACGGCACTCCGTGCCTGCGGTATAATGTCCGCAGACCGCCGGGCAAAGCCCTTCGGGTCTGCTCAAGCTGATATACCACCACGGCACTTTGTGCCTGCGGTATAATGTCCCTGCTATGTCCGCGTACGCGCGGTATAAGCCGGGAATAAACCTAATTTATAATGTTTTTGGAGGCAGTACATCAATGGACGACAAAAAGTACACGGCGGC
>JAITNK010000071.1 GCA_031290515.1 Oscillospiraceae bacterium | reverse complement strand
GAGTTCGTAATTTTAGTAACCTCCGGCAGGAGGAACGCACTTCGCCGCGGGCGGGAATCACCGTCTGCGGACGGTGAGGAGCAAAGAGGGGGCGGCTCAAACGCCGCTCGCCCCCTCTCTGCACTCTCCCCTTGGCTTAGGGGAACGGAAGTCTCGCTCACGCTGTTCGCGCAGGGTCGCTGCGGTGAACAGCCGCACTGTGCGCGGCGCAGTTGAAGACTGCGAGCGCGCGGCAGTATGCGGGGACGGCATTTCGGCACAGGCGCGTCACGCACCGCCGTTGTGCCGAAACATCAAGCGCGGGAGGGCTTCGCCCGACCAAGCGGTAAACAATGTGGAGAGCCGTCGCAGACGGCTCCGCGTCCGCAGGCGCGTTCCCTGTGCGAACGCAGTGAGCACGGAGCGAAGCCGGAATTCATTTCCGGCAAGCGGTTAATAATGCGAGCGAACGGGTTCGCGAGCCGCCGCGGGTAACGTTCCGTCAGCGAGCGGCGCACCGCGAGCATACGGAACGGCAGCGGCGTTTTTGAGCACTCCGCGGAGTGCGAAAATTATTGAGCGCAAGGAGGGCTTCGCCCGACTAAGCGGCTAATTGAGCGACGGAGGGCTTCGCCCGACCGAGCGGATAATAAACCAAGCGGTAAACAAGGGAGTGAAACGACATTGCAGTCTTTGAGCTATAAAAACGCGAACGAGTCATACCGCAAGCAGAAGGTTATGACGGCGAGCCGTCTCGAGCTTGTCGTTATGCTCTATGACGGCGTAATCAAAAATGTCACAATCGGCAAGCGGGCTATCGAAAAGCGCGACGTTCAGGCGGCGCACGACAAGCTCACCCGCGCGCAGGAAATCGTTTCCGCGCTTATGGAGAGTCTCGACCTGACGATTTCGATGTCGAAAGAGCTTGTCCGGCTGTACGACTATCTGCTTCACGCCATTGGCGACGCAAATATGAAAAAGGACGCCGCCGCGCTTGACCCGGTACTCGAAATGCTCGCCGAGCTTCGCGGCGTATGGAAACAGATTGCCGATATGCCGGTTGACGCGCTTTCCGCGAACGCGGAGGACTCCGCCCCCGCGGAGCCGGAACAACCGGTCTCCGGACAGACTCCCCCGCCGGTTCAGGCGGCGGCGGTATGAACTCCGGAGCGGCGGAGCTGTGGCGCGAATTTCTGCGCCTGACGGAGGAACAGTCGTCGTTTATCGGCGCGCGCGACGCGGACGGACTGAACGAATCGCTGTCCCGGCGCGCGGAGCTTATTTTGCGTATCGACGCACTCGCCGAAGCCGTCGAAACCGAGGAGCTTCGTGAACTTCGCGAGAAAATCCGCGATATTAACGGCAAAAATCAGGCGGACACCAGACGGTGGCTCGCCGAAATCGACGGCGAGATTCAGAGCGCGTCCGCTAACCGCCGCGGAGTTCTGGGTTACACACGCCGCGAGCTTGACGATTTTACGAACATTCTCGACGAGAAGTGCTGAAAGGCAAAGGCGCATAACATCTGCCGTTTTGCCGAAACTTGAGCGCGGGAGGCTCCGCCGACCAAGCGGCTAATACACCGCGGGAGGTTCCGCCGACCAAGCGGCTGATACAGCGAGCGCGGTCAGCGCGAGCCGCGTCCGCAGACGCGTACCCTGTGCGAGCTTGCGAGCACGGAGCGCAGGGAGGGCTTCGCCCGACCAAGCGGTTAATACAGCGCAGGGAGGCTCCGCCGACCAAGCGGCAAATACAGCGCGGGAGGTTCCGCCGACCAAGCGGTTAATTACTATGCCAAACGATATTACTAAAATCGGCTCCGCGCAGAGCGGGGACGCAGGCGCCGCCGGAGTTCGCAGAACGTCCGGCGGCTCTCGTCCTGCGGATACCGAGAAAGTATTCCGCGCGACGCTCGGTGCGGCGGCGGACAGTCAGCGGCGCGAAAACCTCGAACAGCTCATCGGCAGAATTGACGAGCAGGGCAGAAAGCTGTCGGGTACGCGCGACGTTGCGGAGCTTGAACGGTACCGCAAGCTCGTGTCCGAGTTTATGAACGAAATAGTCAGCGGCGGGTACGAATTCAATCAGGAAAGCTCATTTGCGGCGCGCGGGCGGCGGCGCGTTATCTCGACCGTGCAGACCGTCAACCGCGAGCTTGACGAGCTTGCGAAAGAAGTTTTGTCCGGTCAGGCGGAGCCGCTCTCCATACTCGAACGCACCGGCGAAATCCGCGGTATGCTCGTGGATATGCTCGTATAGTCGTTGCGCCACAAGATGTAGTGTTCCGCAACCGGTTGCGGGAGATAATTGACAATTTCCCGCAAATTACCCGATATTTCTCAAAAAATATAGACACGCGAAAAAAGTTGTGATATACTGCGACATAGTCTCGGTGTACCGCAACTTTTAACATTATGCGTCTAAACCCATCGCGCAAACGGATTTGCGTATGAAACCGAACGGATTCATTTTCCGTAACGTAAAGGAGAAAATGAATATGTGGGAAAAATTGTTCCGCACGGCGGACGTTCTGCAAACCGGACTTCACGCGTCCTGGATGCGGAACGAACTTATCCGCAACAACATCGCGAACGCCGAAACCCCGAACTTCAAGGGTTCAGACCTCGACTTCCACACGGCGTTCGTCGAGTCCCTCGAAGAGAACAGCGGCTTCACCGGCAGAAAAACGCGCGGGCGGCATATCGACATAGGAACGCGCGATACCGGGTTAACTCCGCTCGTCGTCCAGAACGAAGACCTCTCGATGAGAATGGACGGCAACAACGTCGATATTGAAGCCGAAAACGTCAAGCTCGCGCAGAACAGCCTCTATTACAACACGCTTATGGTGAAGCTCAACAGCGAACTGTCGCGCCTGAAAACAGCTATTAAGGAAGGAAAGTGAGTCTTATGGGATTTCTTGATTCAATGCATATCTCCGCTTCCGCGCTTACGGCGGAGCGAATGAGAATGGATACTATCGCGCAGAATATGGCGAACGCAAGCACTACCCGGACGGAAAACGGCGAGCCGTACCGCCGCCGCTACGTCGTGTTTCAGGAGCGCGAGCAGAATACAGTACCGTTCGGGTCGCTTTTCCTCCGCGCGAAGCAGACGAACCTCGGCGGCGTCCGCGTCGCCTACATCGGCGAGGATCAGTCGGAGTTCAAGTACGACTACAACCCGGCTCACCCGGACGCGGACGAGGACGGCTACGTCCGTATGCCGAACGTTGACGTCGTTCAGGAGATGACCGATATGATGGCGTCTTACCGCGCTTACGAAGCCAACATCACCGCGCTGAACACGTTCAAGGATATGGCTGTCAAGACTCTCGAGCTTGGCAAATCGTAACGGAGGAATAACATAAATGGCTCTCGACCTGAAACTCGCCCCGCTGTCCGACGCTATACGGCAGCTTACGAATACAGAACCGCTTAAAACCGCTTCGCAGGAGCTTATTCCGAACGAGTCGTTTTCCAATATCCTCAAAGACGCGCTCGACACCGCCGCCGCGACGGACAAGTCCGACAAAGCGTCCACAATCGAGCTGCTCGCGGGGACGACCGACGATATGTCCGGGCTTATGCTCGACGCGCAAAAGGCGGAAATCGCACTTTCTCTCGCGCTTCAGCTTCGCAACAAAGTCATCGACGCGTATAACGAGCTGATGAGAATGCAGGTATAAAATGAGCGCAAGGCAGGTTATCGTCACGATTTTCGGATCGCTGCTCGTGATATTCGGCGCGTATTACGTTACGCGCTTTGTCGGCGGTCGCGGCGCGAGATCCGGAAACTCAAAAGCGATAACCCTCCGCGACCGCTTCGCCGTTGCGCGGGACCGCGAATTCTACCTCCTTCAGGTCAGGGACACCGTGTACCTCGTCGCAATGACGGCGGGCGGCGCGGCTGTGCTCGACAAGTTTCCGGCTTCGGACTTCGCGGACGACGACCGTGCGGTGCGGCGGCCGCGGAGCATTTTTGAGGCTATGCGTTTTCCGAAAGGCTCCGGCGGGTCGTTTGACGACGTGCTGCGCGGAAGTATGCGGGGTGATGACGATGACGACAAGCGTTAAACGCCGCCGTCTGACGCGTACGCTCACGGTGCTGCTGCTGGCGGTCATTCTGCTCTCGGTCGTTATGCATATCACCGTCGCCGCCGCGGAGGCGACTCCGTTTCCGGACGACCCTCCCGACACGTCGGATACCGGTTCCGCCGACACCGCGTCGCGCGGGACGGTCGCGAACCTTGTGGACACGCTGTTCGGCGAGAGTACGCAGACCGTGGACATCATCGTACTGCTCACGATTCTGACCCTGCTCCCGTCGATTGTCATAATGATGACCGGCTTCACGCGGATAATCATCGTGCTGTCGTTTATCAGAAACGCGCTCGGGCTTCAGCAGTCGCCGCCGAACCAGGTGCTCGTCGGACTCGCGCTTTTTCTGACGCTGTTCGTTATGGGACCCGTGATTACCGAGGTGTACGAGGAGGGCTATAAGCCCTACGCCGCCGAGGAAATCACGCAGAGCGAGTTCATTGACCGCGCGATTGTGCCGACGCGGCGGTTTATGCTCAAGCAGACCTGGAAGACGGATATGGACTTCTTCCTCCGGCTCTCCGGCGAGACGTTCGAGACCGCGGAGGACGTTCCGCTCCGGATTCTGATTCCCGCGTTTCTGACGAGCGAGATTAAGCAGGCGTTCCAAATTGGCTTCTTCATCTATATACCGTTTATCGTGGTCGATATGGTAATCTCATCCACGCTTATGGCGATGGGAATGATGATGCTCCCGCCGGCGATGATTTCGCTGCCGTTCAAGGTACTGCTCTTTGTGTTTGTGGACGGCTGGCAGCTCGTAATCGGCACCGTCGTCCAGAGCTTCGGGTAGCGCGGTTAACTGACGGCGCGGCAACGCAGACCGGAGCCGCGTAAACGGTAATAGTAATAAGTAATTAAGGAGGCGGTACTTTGTCACAGGAAACGATTATCGGCGTACTGCGCGACGCTATCTATACGGTTATCGTCGCCGCCGCGCCGATGCTCATAGTCGCTATGGTCGTCGGACTTATAGTCTCGATTTTCCAGGCGACAACGCAGATAAACGAGCAGACTCTCGCGTTCGTGCCGAAAATCGTCGCCATTCTGCTGACTATTCTCATATTCGGCGGGCTTATTATGACGACGCTGCGCGACTTCACGCTCCGGCTGTACGCGACCGTGAACAGCGTCACCGGATAACTTTGGAAGGCACAGTCGCGGCGATACTCGGCAACGCGGACGCGTTCGTGCTTATCGCTTTCCGAACCTCGGGACTCATTTTCTCGTCGCCCGTATTCGGCAGACGGAATATCCCGGCTATCGCGAAAATCGCGCTCATCGGCGCGCTGTCGTATCTGTTTTTTACGATTCTGCCGCCCGGCGAGCTGATTGAGTACAACACATTTCTCGGCTTCGTGTTCACAGTGCTGATGGAGCTTCTGCTCGGAGTCGCGCTCGCTTACATCACGAACATCTTCTTCTCGGTGACGTTCATCGCGGGGCATATGATCGATATGCAGCTCGGCTTCGGAATCGTAAACGTCTATGACCCGCAGAACAACACGCAGATACCGATGCTCGGGAATCTGATGAACATCATTCTTCTGATTGTGTTTTTCGCGGTGAACGGACACACGCGGCTTATCGAAATCCTGTTTCTGACGTTTCGCAGTATGCCGGTCGGCGCAATCACGTTTTCTCCGCAGATAGGTTACGCCGCGCTCGAGATTTTCGCCCGCTGCTTCACTCTCGGGATTATGGTGGCGATGCCGATTATCGCGTCCGGGATAGTGCTTGAGATTTGTTTCGGACTGCTTATGCGAACCGTCCCGCAGCTCAATATGTTCGTCGTCGGGATTCCGCTTAAGATACTGGTCGGCTTTCTGATGCTGATGTTCACGCTTCCGGTTTTCGTCGGCTTCTCGGACAGACTGTTCTCCGAGATGTTCGCGGCAATCGAGCGTATGTTCTCAACTTTCGCGGGCGGATAGACAGGCGCGGCGGCGGAGACGGAATACAAAGACCGGACGCGGGTTCCCCGGCGGCGCAGTTGAATGTTAGGCATTAAGGTAAAAACCCTATGGCGGACAGCGAAAAAACCGAAAAAGCCAGCGCGCGGAAGCGCGGCAAGTCCCGGGAAGAGGGCAACGTGCTTAAAAGCACGGAGGTCAACACGGTTTTTTGCAGCGCGGTAATATTCTCCGCTATGCTGATAATGCTCCCCGGTTTCATCCGCAAGCTCGCCGACGTCGTCGTCTCCTACTTCGGCGGCGGAAGTCTGATTCTCTCGACGGAGCAGATTACGCCGGCGGTGATGACCGGGATTCTCGCGAACGCCGTCCGGCAGCTCGCGATTGTCGCGGCTCCGATTCTCGGCGCGGCACTTATCGCCGGGGTGTTCATAAACCTCGTGCAGGTCGGTTTTCTGTTCACCGGAAAGGCGATTCGACCGAAATTCTCGCGTATCAGCCCGATTCAGGGCTTCAAGCGGATATTCTCGGTGCGAACGCTGACCGAGCTTGCAAAGTCGCTTATGAAAGTCGTCGTCTGCGGCGTTATCGCTTACGGGGACTACAAGAAAATCATTAACGACTGGCCGCTTTTTATGGGGCTTCCGCTGTACGGCGCATTCCTCGAGTCTCTGCGTACGGCGTTCACAATCGCGCTGAAATGCTGCGTCGCGCTCGTGTTCGTCGCAGGCGCGGACTTCCTGTTTCAGTGGTGGAAGCGCGAAAAAGATATGATGATGACGAAAGAGGAAGTCAAGGAAGAGTACAAGCAGACCGAGGGTAATCCGCAGACGAAGTCCCGCATACGCTCGAAACAGCGGCAGATTTCCGCGATGCGTATGATGCAGAACGTCCCCGGCGCGGACGTGGTCATTACGAACCCGACGCACTTCGCCGTCGCCCTGAAGTATGAGGACGGCAAGAACGCCGCTCCGGAAATCGTCGCCAAGGGCGCGGACTTCCTCGCGCAGAAGATTAAGGACACGGCGCGCGAGAACAACGTCACGATTGTCGAAAACCCGCCGCTCGCCCGCTCGCTGTACTCGATGTGCGAGGTGGGCGACGTAATCCCGGAGGAACTGTACCAGGCGGTCGCGGACGTGCTCGCGTTCGTGATACGGCAGAAACAGACCCGCAGGTAGCGCGCCGGACACGCGACGGCTCCGCGACCGAAGTCGCGTTCCCCGTGCGAACGAAGTGAGTACGGAGCGCAGGGAAGGCTTCGCCTGACCAAGCGGTAAATAAGCGCGGGAGGCTCCGCCGACCAAGCGGCACCGCGACCGAAGTCGCGTTCCCCGTGCGAACGAAGTGAGCACGGAGCGCAGGGAGGACTTGTCCGACCAAGCGGCTAATAACGTCAAGCGGCAAATAACGTAAAGGAGGGGAAATCAGTTTGAAAGCGTCAAATATCGCGATAGCGTTCCTTGTGCTTGCCACCGTGTTTCTTATGATTTTCCCGCTCCCGGCGTTTATGATGGACGTACTGCTCATCATTAACATCTCTATTTCGCTTATGGTGCTGCTGTTTTCGCTGTATATCCACGAAACTCTCGAGTTTTCCGTTTTCCCGACGCTGCTGCTGTTCATCACGCTGTTCCGGCTCGCGCTCAACCTGTCGTCCACGCGGCTTATCCTCGGCAACTCCGGCGACGCGGGTCAGGTCATCAAGACGTTCGGAAACGTCGTTATCGGCGGAAATCTCGTCGTCGGCGTGGTCGTGTTCCTGATTATTATGGTTATCCAGTTTCTCGTCATCACAAAGGGCGCGGAGCGCGTCGCGGAGGTCGCCGCGCGGTTCACGCTCGACGCTATGCCGGGTAAGCAGATGGCAATCGACGCGGACCTCAACAGCGGCATAATCGACGAGAACCAGGCGCGCGAAAGACGCGCGGCGATACAGGCGGAAGCCGACTTCAACGCCGCTATGGACGGAGCGTCGAAGTTCGTCAAGGGCGACGCAATCGCCGGCGTTATTATCACGCTGATTAACATCATCGGCGGACTTATAATCGGATATACGACCGGCGTTGCAAGCCCCGTCCGCACGTTCACGCTCGCCACTATCGGCGACGGGCTCGTAAGTCAGATACCCGCGCTGCTTGTCTCGACCGCATCGGGCATAATAGTCACGCGCTCCGGCTCCGGAAACACCTCTTTCGGCGAGGAAGTGTCCGGGCAGATAACCTCTCAGCCGAACGTCATAATGATGGCGGGCATACTGCTCGCGGTCGTCGCGCTGATACCCGGACTGCCGAAGCCGCTTATGTGGCTGTACGCCGCGGTTTTAATCGCCGTAGGCATTATGATTCGCTCGCGCGGCAAACGCGCCGACGCGCAGCTCGCCGAAGCTGAAAGCGAGCGGCGCAGTCAGGAGCGGCGCAAACCGGAAAGCGTACTCGACTCTATCGCGGTGGAACTGTTCGAGCTTAACGTCGGCTACGGGCTTATCCCGCTTATCGACGAGTCGCGTGGCGGCGACCTTGTAAAGCGGCTCGGTATGGTACGGCGGCAGTGCGCGCTCGACCCGGGAATTCTGATGCCGGCGTTTCACCTGCGCGACCATATGAACCTCGGCGCGAACGCCTATTCGATTCTGATTAAGGGCGTCGAGGTTGCGCACGGCGAGGTTATGGCTGACTATCTGCTCGCGCTCAACACCGGCGACGTCGAGGGCGAAATCTCCGGAATCCAGACCGTAGACCCGACGTTCGGGACGCCCGCGCTGTGGATTCCCAAAAGCGAGCGGGAGAACGCGGAGCTTTTCGGCTATACGACCGTCGATCCGCCGAGCGTTATCACGACGCACCTCACCGAGGTCATAAAGCGTCACGCGCACGAGCTTCTGACGCGCCAGCAGGTACAGCAGCTCGTAGACAACGTGAAGCGGACGCAGCCCGCGCTCGTGGACGAGGTCATTCCCAAGATGTTCTCCCTCGGCGAGCTTCAGAAGGTACTCGCGGGGCTTCTCGAGGAGGATATACCGATACGCGACATCGCGACGATACTCGAAACGCTCGGCGACTTCGGCAATCTTACGCGCGACCCCGAGACTCTGATTGAATATGTGCGCGTCGCGCTGAAGCGTATGATTTCCAAACGCTTCGCGCCGGACGGCAAGGCGCACGTTCTGACGCTTGACCCGGAGCTTGAGCAGGCAATCGCGGACGCGACGAAGCAGACGGAGCGCGGCTCGTACCTCGCTATGGAGCCGACCGCGCTGCAAAACGTGTTCAACCGCTTCAAGGCTCTCGTCGAAAGCGTGACGAACCGGGGCAACTCGCCGATCGTGCTGACTTCTCCGGTCGTCCGCAAGCAGTTCCGCAAGATTTCCGAACAGCTTTCGCCCGACATCGTCGTTATGTCGTACAACGAGCTTGAGCCGGACGTTGACGTATTCGCGGAAGGAGTTGTGAAACTCTGAAATGACGGTTAAAAACTACCGTGCGGAAGACCGCAAGCAGATACTCGACACGGTCAAGCGCGAACTGGGCAGCGAAGCCGTGATACTCGACGTACGCAAGGTGCGGCGGCGCGGACTCCGCAATCTGTTCAAAAAGCCGCTCGTCGAGGTGTCCGTCGCATACGAGCCGGACAAAATTCCGTCCGCGGCGCAGTCCCGCGCGGACTTCGGCAAAATCACGGTTCCGAAGCGCGTACTCGCGGCATACCGCGGCGCGGGAACCGAAATCGAAACCGATATGCCGCCGGCTGTCGCCGTACTCGAAGCCGTCGCCGGAACTGTCGGCACGTTCCCCGCCGCGAAAGCTTCGGGAACTTCCGAAGCCGCGGCGGAACCCGCGTCCGAGTCTCTCGCGAAGCGGCTCGACGAGATCGACAAGCGTATGGAGTCGCTCGACAGGGCACTTTCGGCGTTTATGAACAAGCTCGCCTACGTCAACCGCGAAACGCAGTACGATTATTCGCCCGAGGTGCAGTCCGCGGTTCACCGTCTTGTCGAGAGTCAGGTTCAGGAGGAACTCGCGCATACTATAGCGAAGGAAGCCGAGAGTATCCTGAAGAAAACCCCGGACGAGGACGCTCTCTCCGTCGTAAAACACGTCGTCACGGAAATGCTCGGAGACACGGAACCTTTGCGGCACAAGAAATTCTCGCGCAAGACGATACTCGTTATGGGACCGACCGGAGTCGGCAAGACGACCTCTATAGTAAAGCTCGCGGCGGAGTTCTCAATCGAGCAGAAAAAGAAAGTCGGACTCATAAACGCGGACACCTACCGCGTCGGCGCGCACGAACAGCTTCAAACTTACGCGGAGATACTGGAAATCCCGATTAGTATAGTGTATAATGACGACGAACTTCGCGAAGCGAAAGAAAAACTCTCGGGCTGCGACCTGGTTTTCATCGACACGGCGGGCAAGCGTCCCGGCGACGGACAGCACCGCGAGGAGATAGAGCGCATTATCGGAATCACGCAGCCGGACGACATTCTGCTCTGCGTCTCCGCGGCGACGGGCTTTGCCGCCGCCAAAGAAATTATCGACAGCTACGGTTTTGCCGAAAAGTATAAGCTGCTGATAACGAAGCTCGACGAGACGAACGCGTGGGGTATGATTCTGAACACCGTTCACTACTCCGGCCGCCCGCTGACGTATGTGACGCTCGGGCAGAACGTGCCGGACGACATCGCGCAGGCGGACGCTCCGGAAATCGCAGACCGTCTGCTCGGCATAGACGGTCAGCTTACGATAGTTGACGGTTAAACAGCATTGAAAATGGTAAGGGTAAGGAGCCGGCAATGGCAATGATGGATCAGGCGCAAAATCTGCGCGACAGAGTAAAAAAGCCGCGTCAGCTTAAAGTGGTGACTGTCGCGAGCGGCAAAGGCGGAGTCGGCAAATCGACCGTTTCTGCTAACCTCGCTATCGCGCTGTCGCGGCTCAAGCTGAACGTACTCGTACTCGACGCCGATTTCGGGCTGTCAAATATCGACATAATGTTCGGCGTTGTGTCCAACTATAACCTCAGCCACTTTTTGAGCGGCGAGCGCGGCATTGCCGAAATTATGCAGAAGGGTCCCGAAAACGTCTGGTTTATCTCCGGCGGCGCGGGACTGAACGAGTTGCTGACGCTGAAAGACGCGCAGATTATGAAGCTTATGCAGGGACTCGGCTCGCTGTCTCCGAAAACAGGGGAGCTTGACTATATCATCTGCGACATCGGCGCGGGAATAAACGAGAACAACATCAGTATGATACTCGCGTCGAGCGAGACGATCGTTGTTACCACGCCGGAACCCACGTCCATAGTTGACGCTTACGCGCTCGTCAAAACCGTCTCGCAGCGCGAGCCGTCGCACAGGATACACGTCGTTATGAACAAGAGCGACAGCATCGAGGAAGCGAAAAACGTAATGCTCGGGTTTTCAAACGTCGTTTACAACAATCTCTCTAAGCGGATTTCGCCGCTCGGCTACATTTTGTTTGACGACAGCGTTCCGAAGTCGATTAAGACGCAGACCCCGATAACGATTGCGGAACCGAACGGCGTCACGGCGCGGTCAATAGTGTCTATAGCGCAGAAGCTGTCCGACATTACCGTCGAACGCGCTCCGCAGGGCAAGCTCGCGTCGCTGTTCTCGCGCGTTTTCTCCGGCAGACGGTGACGGCTGTTAACAGGCGGCAGGCGCGGCGGTATTCGGTTGCGGGCGCAAGACATTCCGGCAAATCCGCGTCTCCGCAAGCGGCGTTTTGACGAAACTTGAGCGCGGGAGACTCTGCCTGACGGGCGGCTAATCAAGCGGCGCAAGCTGTGCCCGACCGGGCGGCTGACAACGGATTCATCAAGCGACGGAGGGTTCTGCCCGACCGAGCGTACAACGAGGAGCATAATAATATGGCAGTATTAGCGCAAATTGTAGTCGGCGATAAAATCGACCTCTCGCTTACGAAGCGGGGTCCGCTTTACCGCACAAAGGTCGAGGAGACGACGCCCGACGGCAGAATCGTTATGGCTTTGCCGAGCTATAAGGGCATACCGCTCGTCGTGCGGCGCGGTCAGCGGCTTCACGTCGTGTTCTACCGGGAAAACGGAAAGTTCACGGCGGAGGCGGAGGTGCGCGGAGTCACGGCGGACAACGCGGTCAGACTGCTCGTTATCGCGCTTATCTCCGATACTGACAAAGAGCAGAACCGCGACAACTTCCGCGTACAAATATCGCTTAAAACGACTCTGTACCGCTTTCCGGACGGCGAAATCCCGGAGGACGCGGACGAGCGGAACGACGCGATACTCTACGCGGAGGAAATCGAGGCTCGGACGAAAGACCTGTCCGCGTCCGGCGCGCTGGTTCGGACGCAGACAGAGTTCCCGATAGGCGAAAAGCTCCTGATTTCAATACAGCTCGGCACAGTGCGTGGGCACACGCTGCTGCTTCCGGCGACGGTCGCCCGCGCCGCGCGCGACGAGTCGGGTATGCTGAACGTCTACTTTTTCGGCTTCCAGTTCTCGAAAGACGACGATTCGCAGTCGTTGATTTCAAAATTCGTCGCGGACGAGCAGAAAAAACAGATAAAAAAGCGCAAGCTAATGGATGAGTAACGGCGGATAGCGGGATATTTTTTCGCCCCGGTCGGCTAATAAAGCTACAGCCGGGCTTCGCCCGACCAAGCGGCTAATAAAAGGGGGTGGCACAATGGCGGTCGCCGAAGCGAACCGTGAACGCGGACAGTCTGAACTGAACGCGCTCTGGGTCAGGTACAAAAAAGACGACGATACTGCGGCGAAAGACGAACTGCTGCTCTATTACACTTATCTGATAAAATGGACAGTGCACAGGCTTATGCCGAAGCTCGGCGGCTATGCCGAGCGCGACGACCTGTTCAGCTGCGGGATAATCGGGCTTATGGACGCTATGGAGAAGTTCGACCTCTCGCAGGGTTTTAAGTTTGAGACCTACGCCCTGCCGCGGGTTCGCGGTGAAATAATCGACTTTATCCGCTCGCAGGACTGGGCGCCCGCGAGTCTGCGGCGCAAAATCTCCGCGATTAACGAAGCGTACGAGCGGCTCGAGAACGAAACCGGCGAAACTCCGAGCGACAGGACCGTCGCCGAGTCGCTTGATATTCCGGTGTCGCAGGTGCAGAAAATCCTTGGTCAGCAGCACGTTTTCAGCATTGTGAATTTTGAGGACGCGGTCTCCTCCGGCGGATTCCCGCGCGCGCTTGAGGTTCCGGACGACGGCGACAAACAGCCGGAAAACTCGCTTATGGAGCGGGAACTGCGCGAAAGTCTCGCGGTCGCAATCGAGGCTCTGCCGGAAAAGGAACGGCTCGTCATCACGCTTTACTATTACGACGGTCTGCTGCTGCGTGAAATCGCCGATATGCTCGGAATCACCGAGTCGCGCGTGTCGCAGATTCACTCGAAAGCGTTGGCTCGAATGTCCGTCAAGCTCGGCAAACTCGTGTAACCGCGATTCGGACGCACTCCGCACGGCGCGTGCGCGCGAACGGAACGAGCACAGAGCAACGGGGCTTCGCCCGACCGGGCGGCAAACTAAGCTTTAATAAGGGGGCACGGCATATGTCGGTCAAGGGTATCGATAATCAGATTATGGTCACGCGGACGAGCGACTACGCCCGCGAACTCAGCGCGCAGCAGCACCGCGGCGACGCTATGCAGGACTACCTCGCCGTGCAGGCTCAGGCGCGGGAAAAGTACAATATGCAGAGCGTCCGCGAGTCGAACAAGTCGGAAAAAGAAGAGCTTAAAACCGGTAAGGACGGCGGCGGTAACGGCGCGCGGCAACGCGGCGGCGGTAGTCCGGAGGACAGGGAACCTGCCGACGAAAACGATGATTTTCTGATTCCGGATGCGGAACGCTCCTCAATAGATGTGATTGTATAAGCAATAACTCTAATCGTTTAACAAGTTTTTCCTGCTATAGTAGATAAAATAATCCGCGACGCTCTCTGAAATATTGAGTGCGGACGCGGAAACGACCAAGCGGTAAGGGAAGGTTACAGGTATGAATCTCGAATACTATTTGTTTGCGTTTTATATATTTGCGCTGACCGCGGGGGTTTTGCTGCTCGCCAAGGCGTTGTTCTGGAATTTGCGTAAAAAGACGCAAAAGCTCGAGGAAAAGGAAAACGAGCTGCTGACCCTGTACTCGAATGTCGAGGAGGTCATCAGCGATCTGTGCGTCAAGATAAACGCTTCCGCGTCGGAGTTCCGCACTATCGAGAACCTCCGCGTCGTGCGCCAGAAGGCGGAGGAGTTTCTGACTGCCGAGCCGCAGCCGTCGCGCGAGGAGATACTTTCGTTCCGCCAGATTGAGCTGCCCGCTGTGCCTCCCGAAAAACGCGTAGCGGCGGCGGACGCGCCCGAAGCCGCGTCGGCTGACCTGCCGTCCGTCTCCGAGACGGTGAAGCTCGCCGGAGACATAGCGTCGCTCGCTCCGGACGCTCCGGAACCGGCCGCCGCCGCGGAACCGGAATCCGCGGAGACCGGGGTTCCCTCCGCGCAGCCGCCGTCGCCGCCCCAGTCGAACGCCGCGATGCGCCGCAGACGCATCGTGCGCCTGTCAGGCGAAGGGCGCACAGCCGTCGAAATCGCGGACGAACTCGGAATCACGCTGCGCGAGGTCAATCTTGTAATAGGACTGCAACGGTCGGTGAGGTAGCCGGCTTCCGCCGGCGGGCGCTGCTCCGCCGGCGGCGAAAGATATTGCGGCGGTCGGCTCTGCCGACCGGGCGAACGGCAAGCGCAGGGAAGCTTTGCCCGGTCGGGCGTACAATACACAATACGCTTAAACTATTAAATAACACTAAAGTCGCAGACGCTTTCTTACGATACTGTATTTGAGAAGTATCGCGGAAAGCGGAGGCGGTTTTTTATGGTTCGGGGATTTTATATCGCGGCGACGGGTATGATGGTTCAGCGGCGTAATATGGAAATTGTTACGCACAACATTACAAACGCGGACACAATCGGGTACAAAAAGGAAATTATGGGTATCCATTCGTTCGACAGCGAGCTTGTCCGCCGCCTGAACGACTACGGCGTACCGGTTCGCTCAACCGGCACCGGTCCGCTCAATTTCGGCGCGCAGGTGGACTTCAACTTCGTCGATTTCAGCACCGGCGGCTTCGAGGAAACCGGTCGCGCGACCGACCTCGCTATCGCGGGGGACGCGTTCTTCGCCGTCGAAACGCCGCAGGGCACGCGTTACACGAAGTGCGGCGCGTTCTACCTGAACGGCGACGGCTATCTGACTGACGGCGACGGCAACTTTCTGCTCGGCGAGAACGGACGCGTGTTCGTCGGAGGCGGCGACTTCGCCGTCGGCGAGGACGGCTCCGTTACGGTGAACGGCGCGGTCGTGAACAAAATCCGCGCGGTATCTTTCGCGGACAACATCGCGCTCCGGCAGCAGGGCGACAACCTTTACTTCGCGGGGGCGCAGCCGCTCGCCGAACCGAAAGAATTCGCGATATTGCAGGGCTTTGTCGAGAACTCCAACGTGGACGTCGGGCGCGAAATGGTCGATATGATTACCGTCTACCGCACTTATGAAACAAATCAGCGGATGCTGACGATGATTGACGAAACCGTCGGCAAAGCCGTTACAGAAATTGGGAGGCTCCGTTAATGTATGAAGCTCTTCACATAGCCGCGACGGGACTGCGGAATCAGCAGCGGCGGCTCGACTCAATCGCGAACAATATCGCGAACTCAAACACCGTCGGCTACAAGGCGGAGCGTCTCGACTTCAAGACCGCGCTCTACACCGCCGGAATCGTGCCGGGACCGCCCTACAGTCCGGACGCGAATCAGCAAAAGGGTCACGGCGTTATGGTGACTGCCGTCGCGCGGGATTTTTTCACCGGAAATATGCAGACTACCGAAAACGAGCTTGACTTCGCAATCGAGGGCAAGGGCTTCTTCGAGATTGAGGACGCGTCCGGCAACATAACGTACACGCGCGCCGGAAACTTTTACGTTTCGACGCTGTCGGACGGCACTAAAGCTCTCGTCACCGGAAGCGGCAGCTTCGTCCGCGACGCGGACGGACAGCGGATTACGGTTCCGGACGGCACGACCGGCTTCTCCGCGAGTCTTGACGGCGAGCTGTCGTTTCTTGACGGCACCGGGTCTCCCCCGTCCGTTAAGCTCGGGATTTTCACGTTCACGAACGAGACCGGACTCTCGTCCGAGGGCAGCGCGAAGTTCTCCGAGACGGAAGTATCCGGCACTAAGACGACCGAGGGCGCAGGCTCGCTCCGCCAGGGTACGCTCGAGCAGTCGAACGTCCAGCTCGCGAACGAAATGCAGCGGATGATTCGCGCGCAGAGAGCGTTTTCCCTCTCCGCGAGGGCACTCACTACGGCGGACGATATGGAGGGCATCGCCAACGCGATGCGCAAGTAGCCTGAGGCAGTCTCAGACTCCGACGAAAGGGAAGTTCCGGTTCGCAAACCGCCGGAACGCTTTAGCCGATAATGGGCGTTAAATCCTGCAAACTCTGCGGCAGACCGTTTCAGCAGCTGACCGCGGGCTTAAAGCTCTGTAAATACTGCAACGAATCGACGGACGCGGACTTCGAGAAAATCCGCAGTTACCTCTATGAAAACCCGGCTCCGAAAACGCTTGAGGACTTGTCCGCGGTCACTGACGTCAAGCTCAGCGTCATAAGATTTCTGCTCGGCGAACAGCGAATCCAGTTCGGCGACACGGAAAAGGGTTCGTCGCTCACCTGCAAGGTCTGCAAGAAGCCGATTTCGTCCGGAATCGTCTGCGAGAGTTGCAAGAACGCGTTCGTGGACCAAATCAAACCCTCCGCGCTCGCCGTCGCAATCGAACAGCAGAAGCGCGAGCGTGAAAAGCAGAAGAAGCCTGTGAGTACCGGCAAAAGCAAGATGCACACCGGCTTCGACAAATAGAAGTTTGAAGTGCGGGGAGTCTTTGCCCGACCAAGCGGCTGATACAGCGAGCGCGGTCAGCGCGAGCCGCCGTCCGCAGACGCGTTCCCCGTGCGAGCCTGCGAGCACAGAGCGCAGGGAGGGCTTCGCCCGACCAAGCGGCTGATACTGCGAGCGCGGTCAGCGCGAGCCGCGACCGCAGACGCGTTCCCCGTGCGAGCCTGCGAGCACAGAGCGCAGGGAGGGCTTCGCCCGACCAAGCGGCTAATTAAGAAAGGCATACACAATGCGAATTGATCCTACAATTAAAATCCCGCAGATAGCGGCTTATCAGAATTCCAAGGCAAAAAAGACCGAAAAAATTCCCGTTTCCGGCGGTGTGGATGTTGCATCCGTTTCCGAGGACGCGAAGAGCTTCTCCAGGATTCTGAGCGAGCTTCGCGAGAACGAGACGATAAGGTCTCCGAAAGAGCTTGAACGTATCCGCGAGATAACGTCGCTCGTCAACCGCGGGGCTTATCAGGCGGACAGCCGCGCAATCGCGGACAGGATACTCTCGGCGTACGCCGCCGCGGACGAGGATATATAGGTGCGGCGTGAACTGACCGCACTCGCCGGCGCGCTGTCGGAACAGCTTTCCGCGCTCGGCGAACTGCTTACGCTTTCATACGGGAAGCGCGGCGCGGTCATCTCCGGCGTTCCCGACCGGCTGAACGAAACGGTCAAGCTCGAACTGCGCGGTATTGCAAAGCTCAAATCCGGCGAACGGGCGCGCGTCGCCGCGATGTCCGGAGTCGCCGCGCTGTTCGGAATCGAAAGCGGGGCGACGCTCCGCGAGGTAATCGCGGCGGCTCAGCCGGACGAACGTCCGGAGCTTGAGCGGCTTTACTCGGCTCTCGCGGCGGCGCAGGGCGAGCTGTCCGCCATCAACGATGAAAACGGCAGACTCATCAAAAGCCAGCTCGAATACACCGAGGCAATGCTGAACGTTATGCTCGCGTCTGACGAATCGGGCTACGGCGCGACGTACGGCGGCGACGGACAGATAAGCGACGGAGACCCCGGCTCTGGTTCGCTGTTCCGCTTTGACGCGTAAAGGAGAAAATCTATGCGATCGACTTTTTTCGGACTTGAAATAGGACGCACGGGACTTATGGTCAGCCAAAAGGGTCTCGACGTTTCGGGTCACAACGCCGCGAACGTAGACACTATCGGCTACACGCGTCAGCGGCTTATAACGACGGCTTACGAACCGTATTCCGTCCTGCACCAGTTCCGCCCGGTCGAGAACGGACTCGTCGGCGCAGGCGCGCGCGTTATGATACTCGACCAGGTGCGTTCAAAATATCTCGACCGTCAGCTTCGCAGCGAGGTTACGCTTCAGCAGTACTGGACGAACCGCACGGAAGCTTTGACTTACGTCGAAACGCTGTTCGAGGCGAACGACTCGTCGAGCGTCACGAACGCGCTGACCGCTTTTTTCTCCGCGATGAACACCGAAACGCTCGAGGCGAACGACGGCGAGCAGCGCATAGTGCTTCAGCAGGCGGGACGCACTCTCGCGAGCGCGTTTAACCTGCTTCGCGAACGCCTTGTCGAGCTTCAGCAGAATCAGAACAACTCTATTCCGCTGCTGACGAAGCGTATCAACGAAATCGCGGACAGCCTCGCGACGCTTAACAAGAACATCTACGCGTACGAGCTTAACGGAGAACTCGCGCTCGACCTTCGCGACAAGCGCAACCTCCTGCTTGACGAGCTTTCCGAATACATCGACATCGAGTATGAGGAGAGCGCGGACAACAAGATGACCGTCTGGCTCGGCGGCGGCAAAGACGACGACAATATGCTGATTTCGCATCTGCATATCCGCCGTCTCGGCACCGAGGACCTTGACGGCAATCCGCTTACTCGCACCGACCCGATTACCGGCGTAGAGGTATACACTCCGCGCTGGGTTGAGGAGGTCATCAAGGACATCAACGGGCGCGACATTCGCGTCAAGGCGATAAACCCCGACCCGGTCGGCACGGACGACGGTATCGAGCTCGCAATGCGTAACGGCAAGCTGAAGTCGTATATCGATATGGCGTGGTCGAGCGAGAAGACGCTGAACCCCGGTATCCCGTACTTCATAATGCAGCTTGACAACCTCGCCCGCTCTCTCGTGCAGGAAATGAACGCGATTCACTCCGCGGGATACACTCACCCCGCGGCAACCGGCGGAAGTCAGACCGGAATCAACTTCTTCTGGGACGCAGACGTCGATACCAACGGCGACGGGGTTATTGACATCAACGACGTCAACGCGGGGAATCTGCGCCTGTCCGACGAGGTTAACGAGGACTATTATATGATAGCCGCGTCCGACCGCCAGGTGCTGAACCCCGGAGACCCGGGCTATGACGGGACCGTGACGGACGTGGGCAACCAGGAGAACATCAAAGCTATGTACCGTCTGCGGCTGTCGAACATTTTGCAGGCTCTCGGCGTACAGCAGTACAATCCGGACGGAACTCCGAACGGCACGGCGGACATCTCAATCGGCAACTTCTTCAGCTTTATGAGCGCGCTGACGACCGAAGTCGCGTCCGTCCTGAAGCACAGCAAAGAGGTCGAAGCCGTCGAGAATATCCAGGTGCTTAACGCGGAAAACCTGCGCATATCCGTGTCCGGCGTTTCGCTTGACGAGGAGATGACGAACCTCCTCAAGTACCAACACGCGTACGCCGGCTCGTCGCGCGTTATCACGACGATGGACGAAGCCCTTGAAACGCTCATCAACAAGATGGGCTTAGTCGGAAGGTAGTCGCCGCCGCAGCGGCGTTCCCCGTGCCGCAGGCACGGAGCGACGGGAGGACTTTGTCCGACCAAGCGGCAAATAATCGGCGGGAGGGCTTGCCCGACCAAGCGGCAAATAATCGGCGGGAGGGCTTGCCCGACCAAGCGGTATATCATCGACAGCGCGGCTTTGCCGCGCGGAGAGGTTAATATGAGAATCACAAACTCGATGCTTGTCAGCAACTTTATGCACAATCTCGGCGTAAATATGACCCACCTGCAACAGCTCCAGATTCAGCAGGCGTCCGGCAAAAAGTACGCGCACATCAGCGACGACCCTATTGCCGCGATGTACGCTATGCAGGCGCGGCTCAAGCTGTCCGCCGTCGCCGACTACCGGCTCAACGTCACAAAGGCTTCCGAGTGGAACGCTCAGGCGGAAACCGCCGTTATGGATTTGAACACAATCCTCAAGGACGCTTACGACTCGACAATCGACGCGGCTACGGACGCGAAAACCGACGAGGACCGCACGCTTATCGCGAACAAAATCTCGGAGCTTCGCGCGCAGGCGCTCGCGACGCTCAACGCGACGTTTGCCGACAAGTACGTTTACGGCGCGTTCAACACCGTCGGATATAACAACGGCGGGCAGCACAAGCCTCCGTTCGAGCTTGACCCTATCACGGGGCACCTGCTGTTCAACAGTCTCGACCTCAATATGCGCGTGTTTTCGAGTACGGGAGCCTTGACCGAAGGCGGCGTAACGACGGGTCTGACAACGAACATATCCGACCACGCCGCGCTTCAGGAAGCTCTTCGCGGCGCGGACGACGTGAATATCGCGTTTGAGTACGGCGGCGACGGACAGATTACCGTGTCGCTCGGCGCGAATTCGGTCACGGTGTCGAACCTCGGCGACCTTGCGAACGTCGAGTTCAAGGACAGGAACGGCAACGTATTTTTCAGCGTTGACCTCTCCGCCGCAGGTTCGTCTCTCCCCGGTCTCGGAACGAAGCTCGCGGATCAGATTACGGCTCTCGGCAGCCCTCCCGACCCCGCAAACCCGGAAGTCACGCTCTCCGTCGGGGAGAACGGCTCGCTGTACGTCTCAAAGACCTACGACAACGGCGTTTCGGTCGTCACCGCGACGGCGACGGTCACGAAAACCTCGGATTTAGGCGGCGTCCGCCTGTCGGACGGCACGATAATTGATTTGTCCGGAATCTCGGGCAGTCTTTCCGCGCTTGATTTCCGGCAGGAAATCAGTCAGCTCAACGCTTCCAAAACGTTCAACATCAAGTTTGAGAGCGAGCCCGGCGACCCGAACGACCCTGCAAAGGACGCGGAAATCAAGGCGTTGTTCAAGCGTCTGCAGGAAGACGACGTTCTGAGCTTCGACGTGGGTCCCGGCATTTCGATGGACGCGACGATTAACGGCATCGACCTCGCGCTGATTAACAAAAACGGCGACAATATATACACTCTGCTCGACCGTCTGCACCGGCAGCTCACCGACGGAACGTCCGCGAAAGAGCTGTCTGCGACGATAGCGGAGCTTCAGGACGCGCAGAAGCATATGCTCGCGAAAACGGCGGAGCTTGGCGGCCGGCAGAACCGGCTCGAGATGCTCGAATCCCGCTATTCGCAGGACTACGACAACTATACGCAGATGCTCTCAAACGCGGAGGACGCGGATCTCGCGGAGATTGTTATGCAGTCAAAAATGGCTGAAGCGATATACAACGCCGCGCTTCAGACCGGCGCGCAGATTATTCAGCCGTCTCTGCTTGACTATTTGCGGTAAGCGCGCGGCAACCGACAGAGCGGCTGATAAAGCGGCGGAGGGCTTGCCCGACAGAGCGGCTGGTAAAGCGACAGAGGGCTTCGCCCGACAGCGCGGCTGATAAAGCGGCTAAACACAGCGACGGATGGCTTGCCCGGAAGGGCGGCTAATGGAGGGAACCAATGTCTGTCATATCGAAGATTATCATCGAGCAGCAGTTCGCGCAAATCGGCGTCCGTATGACTCCGGCGCATATGAAAATCTCCACGCAGCGTCCGGAGCTGAAGATTACCCAGGAAGACCCCAAAATGAAAATCGACTGGAAACTGCCGAATTTTCAGGTGAACTGGGATCAGGTTTTCAACGAATCGGGACTTAAGCGCACCGACGTGCTGTCGGACGACTTCGCGAAAGCCGGAAGCGCGGCTTCCGCCGCCGCCACCGGGGAAATCTCGAGCGACGGCGACTACGTTATGAACGCGTCGCGCAAGGGACCGCGAATCGCGCAGATTGCGAAACGTCACGTTAAGACGCGAAGCTCGGTTGACACCAATCTCGGTCTGATGCCAAAGCATTCCCCGGTCGTCAAATGGGACACCGGCTATATGCACATCGACTGGAACCACCACTCGATAAAAATCGAGTGGGAGGGCGAGTATATGCCCGAAATGGTGCTTGACCCGCCGTATTCGATTGAGGTGTATCTGCGCGAAAAACCGTTCTTTGAAATCACGATTGAGGACAACCGCCCGCTTCCGTACGAAGCCGGTCAGCGCATAGACGAAAAAGTTTAGCCGGCGGCGAATATCAGCCGCGCGTTCGGCGTCGCCGCGCTTTGAACAGCGAATAATCAAAACCGGAGGAAATTGTTTTGCAGGTAGAAACCGCACGTTTCGGGACGCTCGACATTGACGGCAGCAAGCTCGTCCGCTTCCGCGACGGGATTCCCGGACTCGAGGAATTCCGCGAATTCGCGTTGCTCCAGACGAAGGAGAGCTATCCGATTAACTGGCTCCAGTCGGTGACGGACGGCAACGTCGCGCTTCCGGTCATAGATATGTTTTCCGTTGTGCCGGACTACGCGTTCGACCTCGGCGACGACGACGTGGCGCAGCTCGGACTCGCGTCGCCGGACGACGTGCTTGTCGCGGGCGTTCTCGTTATCCCCGACTCTATTGAGCAGATGACGATTAACCTCGCCGCGCCCGTCGTTATCAATCTGAAAAGCGGCGACGCGAAGCAGATTATCCTCGCGGACAGCGAATACGGCGCGCGGGTTCCTATTTTCGCGGAGGTTCGCGGTCTGTTCGCCGCCGTGAATCCGGATACGGAGGACGCCGATGCTGGTACTGTCGAGGAAAATTAACGAAACCATCGTCATAGGCAGCGATATTCGCATTACTCTGCTCGGTATTGAGGGCGACAAAATCAAAATCGGTATCGACGCGCCGAAAACCGTGCGTATATTCCGCGAGGAGGTACTTGACGCGACGCGCAGTACCAACAAAGAGGCGGTTTCCGCCCCGGTTGTCGCGTTCGACTTTGCAAAGATCGCCGAAAAGCCGCCGTCCGGCGGCGGGAAAGACGGCAAAAAGTAAAGCAAATCCCCGGAAAGCTTATTGCTTTCCGGGGATTTTTACGCGCAAAACCGCACTATTTCCGCGTGATAACCGTCATTTCAATTGACGCGTACGTCTTTGAGTACACGAGACTGTCGGACGCTTCCGCGCTGTAAAACTCCCAGCCGAACGCGAAGTCCGCGTCGCGCCCGACGGCGACCGCCTCCGCGAGCCGCGACGTCCTCAGCGGCACAAGCTCAAGGTTTACGCCTATTTTGTCGCAGATGAACAGCGCGAGGTCGGGGAAAAAGCCGCTCGCCGTACCGTCCTCCGCGTACACGATGTACGGCGGCGATGACTCGTTCGGCACGGCGCACCTGAGTTTTCTCTCGTATGCGCGCGGCGCGGGGTGCGCCGGAATCTCGTCCGTTTTACCGAGAACGTAGGCTTTTTGCAGCTTTGTAACCGTGCCGTCCGACTTCAGCTCCGCGAGCGCGGAGTCTATGTCGTCAATCATATCGAACGCTTCCCGCGCCGCCGCCGCGCGCAGTTCGAGCTTGAAAAGCCGCGCCGGCAGCACGGTCACGCGCTTACCCTCTTTCGCGATTTTCGCCGACGTCGCGGAATCCGCAATCGCGCAGTCGATTATGCCGTCGCGCAGGTCGCCCATCATCGCCGCGGCTGACAGATACACCGTCGCCTCGCCGCCGCCGTCGTACCGCTCCGCGAATATCTCGCCCGACGTACCCGCGAGAACTCCGATTTCGGAGCCGAGCACGTCCGACGGAGACTTCACCGACGCGTCCGGGTACCTGCCACACGCCGCCGAAACGAGCGCGAGCAGTACCGCGACCGCGGCTTTTACTCGCCCGGCGCGGCTTGGATTCTTCCGGCGCGCGTTTACACTACCGCGAAGCAACGACACGAATTTTCCCGCCCTCGGCGGCTGTACGCTCAAAGTACACGGTCAGATTCACGGAGAAAAGCCGCGCCTCCGTGAGCGTGGCAAACCAGGTTTTCGCGGCGGAGTTGTAGCACTGCGCGTTCTCCGCGACGGCGAATACCTCGCCCGCCGCCGTGACGTACGTTACGCCGTCCCGCGTGAAGAAGTCGGAGCGGGAGACCGCGGCGGAGGTCAGCGTTATAATGCGCCCCTCGCCGTACTCCGCGACCGACGGCGCGACTCCGTACAGCTCTCCCGTTTTGTAGTCGAGCAGCGGCGCGTAAACCATTGCGGACGTACCCGCGGCGTTCGCGACCGTCAGCGTGCGGACGGAGTAGCTCTCGCCGTCAAGTCCGGACATCGTTTCCGAACCTACGGTCGCAAAGCCGTAGTCGTACAGGTCTCCGGTTGCGTCGTCAAGCAGCACCGCGGAGACCGTGCCGTCCGCCGCGACGCAGCTCGCTATGAGTTTCGACGCGGGCAGTACGCGGCCGCCGAGCGCGGCGAGCGATATGCGGACGGTGCGTCCGTTGCCGACGCGCTCGTAAATCGCGGCTCCGGCGGCGAGACTGCGCGTTCCGAGCGTCGCTTTCGCGGAGTCAAGCTCTCCCTTTTCCTGCGCGGACACCGCGGAGTACGTCACCCGCGAGCTTTGCGTCTGCGACACCGTGACGAGCGAGCCGACGAGGTGCGCCGCCGCATACTGCGAGAGCGAAACCGGTCCCGACAGCGTAAGTCCGGTTACGGTTTCGACCGTGACCGACGCTGGACCCGCTTCGGTCACGACTCCGACGGCGTAGCCGGTTATTTCCGCCGGGTCTGCGAACAGCGCGATACGTCCGTCGTGCGTGAACAGTGCCGTGACCGCGCTTCCGAGCTTCGCCGCCGGCACGGACTCCGCAGCCGCAGGCGTAAGCCCGAACGAGTTGCCGAAAAAGATAACTTTCGTCGGCGAGGCGGGACCCGGGTACGCGTTTTCATAGATTCCGGTCAGCTTTTCGTCCGAGACGTACACTATTCCGCCCGCCGCGTCGTATACGCAAACGTCATACTTTCTCAGCTTGTCCGCAGTCACGGACACGCCGTTTTTGACAAGCCTGTACGGCTCGCCGCGCGTGATACGCACGATTGCGGAAGCGTCCTTGTCTGCGGTTATAACCGCGGAGTCGCCGCCCGCTCGCGCGACCAGGCGTATGTAATCGACCCTGCCCCTGCCGTCCGCGAACAGCGTCAGCAAGGAGTTCGGCTGAATGTCGATGAACGCCGTACCGTAGCTAACCGGGTCCTTTTCGAGTCCGTACACCGGGGTTTCCGGCGCGACGTCGTATGATTCGCCCTCGGCGGTAACTATGCCGCTGTGCAAAAGCGCGGCGGCCGTGACCGTGACGCTGCCGCCCTCCGCCGGGATAAACGTGAGCGCGCGGCCCGCGCTGTCGGTGACGAGCGTTCCGCGCTTGCCGACGAGCGCGTCGGGACGCACTCCGGACTTCACGGTGAACGTACCCGCCGACGTGTCGATTGCTTTGGCGTTCTGCTCGTTTTTCCCGAACAGCACTACGTTTTCGGTGAGCTGTCCGGCTGCCGCGACGAACACTCCGCCGGTTTTGTACTCGGTGAGCAGCAGGTTCGTGAATAGCCGCGCCGCCTCTCGCCGTATAATCGGCTCGTTGCGCGACGCTTTGACGCCGTCGGTAAGCCCGCAGGCGTCCGCGAGGCGCAGATAGCCGTCCGGCCAGATATAGTTCGCGTCCGCGTCGCCGTATCCGAGCATACGCATCAGAATCGTGACCGCTTCGGAATATTTAATCGGCGCGTCCGGCTTCACCGTACCGTCCGAATAGCCCTGTATCCACCTGTCGCCCGTCGGCGTGAGAGCTTCGCTCGCGGCGAGGTTTATGTAACCGCGCGCCCAGTGGTTCGAGCGCACGTCCGGAAAGACGGTGCGCGTCTCGTACTGCGCGACCTTGCTTTCAAGCCCGAACGCGTGTACCGCCATTTTGACGAATTCCGCGCGGGTAAGCGTCCTGTCCGGCTTGAAAGTGCCGTCTCCGTTGCCCTCGATAACTCCGAGCATCTGAAGCGGCGCGACGATTGCCGCGGTCTCGCCGTCCGTAACGTCCTTGAACGAATCGGCTGCCGCGGCGTACCCGGCGAGCGGCAGTACAAGCGCAGCGGCGAGCAGTATCGCCAGCAATTTGTGCAGATTTTTCATATTATCTCCTTTTAGTCTGCTGTTCCGCGCCCGCGGGCGCATATGCCGCGCAAGCGCGGCTCCGCAATTCTTAATCAGCGCGCTTCCCCTTCGCTAATCCGCGCGCAGCGCGTCCACCGGCTGCAAGCCGGACGCTTTCACCGCGGGGTACATTCCGAAAATCAGCCCGAGGAATACCGAGAACGCCGCCGCGAAGATTGTCATCACCGCGCTCGGGAGCAGCAGCGTTTTGAGTATCAGCTTCCCCGCGACGACCGTGCCGAGGAAGCCGACGATTATCCCGATTATGCCTCCGGTTCCGCAGACGACGGCGGCTTCTATCAGGAACTGCGCGAGTATCGAGCGGCGCGCGCCGCCGATTGCCTTGCGGATTCCGATTTCGTGCGTCCGCTCGCGCACGGTCACGAGCATAATGTTCATTATGCCGATTCCGCCGACGAGCAGCGAGATTCCCGCGATTCCCCCGCCGACAAGACTGTAAATCTTGTACTGCGCCTCGGTCTCGTCAATCCACTGCTGGTCCGAGTAGACGTAGAAGCTCCCGGTGTTCGTGTCGATGATTCGCTCGAGGTACTGGGTCATAAGGTCGATGATAATCTTTGTGTTTTCGGACGACTTCGCCTTGATAACGTATTGGCTTATCGGCTGGTTAGAGTTGAGTATGCGCGACATTGACTGCGGAATCACGCACATATAATCATAGCTGTACCACTCGTTTTCGGACGTGTCCTTCGGCTCGTACACGCCGACGACGGTGAATTTCACGCTGCCGATCGTAATGGTCTCCCCTATCGCGTCCTTGAACGAGAACAGGTACTCCTTGAGTTTGGCGCCGATAACGACCACCTGATTATAACTCTTCACGTCCGTGTACGAGAGGTCGCGTCCCTCGGCTAATGTGAAGGCGTTGCATACCGCGAACTGCTCGTTTCCGAGATAAATCGGCGGCGAACCCAGCTGTGAGTTGTTGCGCGTGTTCGCCGTGCCGTAGCGCACTCCGTCCACCCATATCTGCGTGTTCGGCGAAACGCCGAGCGCGTACTCGGACAGCGTCTCGCAGTATGCCGCAATCTCGTCCGAATAGTCGCCGCCGCCGCTCATATACGAGTACGCGTATACGTTGACGCGGTTCGTACCCATACGCTCGTAGTACTCTTTCTGCACGTTCGTGAACCCCTGCACCACGGACACAAGCGACATAACCGCGGCAATGCCGATTATTATGCCGAGCATCGTCAGCACGGAGCGCACCTTGTTCGCGAGCAGCGACTTCGCCGCCATTTTGAAACCCTGAGTAAGATTCAAGCCGGAACCCGCCTCCTGTCCTCGACGATTTGACCGTCGGAAATTCTTACAATGCGCGAAGCCGTCTCCGCAAGCTCGTTGTTGTGCGTAATAAGTATAATCGTGGAACCGGTTCCGTGCAGTCCGTGCATAAGCTCGAGAACGCGGTCGCCTGTTTTGGAGTCGAGCGCGCCGGTCGGTTCGTCCGCCATAATAATCGGCGGATTCGTCGAAATCGCGCGCGCAATCGCAACGCGCTGCTGCTGACCTCCGGAAAGCTCCGACGGGTGGTGGTCGGCGCGCTCCATAATGCCGACGCGTTCAAGCGCGCTCTCCGCCATTTCGCGGCGCAGCCTCGCGCTCACTCCCTGATATACGAGCGGCAGCTCGACATTTTCGTACGCCGTCAGCGACTCTATCAGGTTGAAGCCCTGGAACACGAACCCGACCTCGCGGTTGCGGATTCTCGACAGTCTGCCGTCGCGCATATCGGTGACGTTTTCGCCGTCGAGTACATACTCCCCGTGCGTCAGCACGTCGAGACAGCCGAGGATATTCATCATCGTCGATTTCCCGCTGCCGGAGGTTCCGATTATGCTCACGAACTCGCCGCGGTCGATTGAGAGCGACACTCCGTTCAGCGCGCGCACCTCGTTCTCATAGCCCTCGTTGTAGATTTTGAAGCCCTGCGACAGCTCTATAAGTCCCATATTCTCACCCAACCCGAACGACCGCTTCGCCCGGCATAATGATGGTGCCGCCGTCCGCCTGTATAACCATACCTCCGTTGCCTCCGTTGCCTCCGCTGCCATCCGCCGTACCCTCTTCGCCGTCATAATCCGGAGGCGGCGCGCCGTACACGAACTGCGTGAAGACGGTCTGCCCCTCTTCGAGTCCGCCGAGTATCTCGACCTGCGCCGAGTCCGACAGCCCGGTCGTGACCGGCACGGCGTAATACCCGGGCGGGACCTCGATACCGTATTCGGCGACATTCAGCGCGTTTTCGGGACGCTTGTCGGTTTTGAGGAACACGAACAAGCCGAGGTTGGAGTTCCGCACAGATTCTATCGGCACAATCAGGCAGTTCTCGGACTGCATTCCGGTCAGCGTGTAATCCACCTGCATATTCGGAAGCAGCCGTCCGTCGTAGTTCTCGATTTTAATCACGAGCGGGAACGTCGCGTAGCCGCTCTCAAAGCTGCCCTCGAGTCCGACGGACAGCACCGAGCCGAAGAAATACTCCTGTCCGTACCGCCCCCACTGCGTAACGTCCACCGGCATTCCGGTTTTGACGTAGGGGATATTCATCTCATCGACTTTTGCGTCTATGTACATAATCGAGGTGTCGGCAATCGAGACCGCCGCGCTTCCCGCGGCGGCGTGTTCCCCGACCTTGACCGAACAGGACATAACCGTTCCCGAAATCGGAGCGGACGCGGAGAAGTTCCCGAGGTTTTTCTCGGCTTCCGCAAGCTCGTCGTTCGCGGTTTTGAGCTGGTCGTTCAGCACCTTGAGCTGCGCGTCGCCCGCGTCCTCCGAGAGCAGGATAAGCTCTTCCCCGGCGGACACTCTTCCGAAGTCGATGAGCGACGTCCGGACGACGTTTCCGGTAATGTTCGCGGTGACGGCGGCGGTTTTTGCGAATTCGAGCTGAACCCGCTCCGAGTACGGGAACACGGTTTCGCCGCTCTTCGCCGTAAGCCACGCGGAAGCGAACGTCCCGTCCGTAAGCGTACCCGGGTTCGGCACGGAGATTACGACGCGGAACAGCACCGCGCCCTCCGGCGTTATCCGGTTCACATAGTTTATCTCCGACACGGTTCCGGGAAGCTCGCTCATCATCGACGGCACCGAAACGACGACGCTCTGCCCGACCGTAATGTCGTGTTCAAACGCGTACGAGAAGTACAGCGTCAGCTTCATCACCGTGTCGTCCACAATCGTCGCGACCGTAGTTCCCTGCGTGACGATGTCGCCCTCTTTGAGCTTCAGCGTGTTTATCAGCGTACCCGAAAACGGCGCGCGAACCGAAAGGTCTTTCCGCGCGGCGTACACTTCCTCGATTTGCTTTTCAATCGCCGACGCTTTTTCCTGCGCCTTTTCGACGGCGAGCCGCGCCGCCGGGCTGTCAATCAGGTACAGCGGCTGCCCCTCGGACACGAAATCGCCCTCGGCGACGTAAACTTCGAGCACGTCGCCGTCGAGCGGGAGTACGACCGTCGCCGTGTCCGTCGAGCGCGTACTGCCCCAGCCGTAAATCATACTCGCGATACTGCCGCGGTAAACCTGCGCGTACGCCGGATAACGCTCCGGCTCGTCCTCCCGGAACAGGTGCAGCAGACCGTATACGATTCCGCCGGCAATGGCGGCGAATACGCACAGTCCGATTATGCGGTTGCGTATCCGGCGGG
>JAITNK010000059.1 GCA_031290515.1 Oscillospiraceae bacterium | reverse complement strand
CCGCGAATCTGGGCGCGCATTTTTTCGGAGATTGCGAGACCCGCCGCGTCGTCCGCCGCGCTGTTGATACGGTAGCCGGACGAGAGCTTTGCGATGGACTTGGTCATATTGCTCTGGTTAATCGTGTAGTAGCGGTGCGCGTTAATCGCGGGTACGTTGTTCTGGATTCTCATTGTGTTTGTAACACTCCTTGAATTTTATACCGGAACAATCCCTGTTCCGGCGCGTTTGGTCGTCCGGCGGGCAAACCTGATACAGCCGGATTATATTCATAAACCGCGCAGTCTCGAGCCGACGCGGTAAATGACGCAATAAGCGCAACTATGCTTTACTAATGTGTTTATCGGAAGTTTCGGCGCGAACTTTAGAGAAATTTTGAGATTTATTTCTGCGTCTTGACAGACGCGGCGCGCTGTGTTAGAATAGCGCAGTCGATTTCCGCTGCTGTGGCTCAATGGTAGAGCAGCGCACTTGTAATGCGCAGGTTGTCAGTTCGATTCTGACCAGCAGCTCCAAAACGCTCCGAAGTTACGCTTCGGGGCGTTTTTATATCGCGCGGGCGTTACTCAGCCGGTTCGGCTGTGCCGTCCGCGGCGTTTATGAACCAGCGTCCCGTGTCCGCGGTGACGGCGAGACCGGGTTCAAGGTTTGCCCCCGGGAACGCGTCCGACCGCGCGCGGTAAGCGACTGTGACGGCGCGCACCTCGGTACAGCGGAAGTCTCCGCGCGCGACGGCGGCTGCGAACGCGGTGAGCAGCGTTGCGGCGTCGTAGTACTCCGCGCCGCCGGTCTCGTCCGCGCGGAAGATTTTGCGTCCGGAGACGCGCATAAGCTCGCCGTCCGCGAACTCGAACGCGACTCCGGCGTTGACGACCGCGCCGCCGAAGTCAAGCCCGGCGTACAGCGTCGCGTAGCCGCTTTCGGTGTACTCGGTGATAGCGGTGTAGTCGATTTTGAGTTTTTTGAGCAGCTTTTCGGCGGTTGCGCGCTCCGTGCCGCGCGCGACGGTCCAGCCGCGCAGCCGTGCATCGAACTCGCCGGACGTGCCGAATTCGATTGCGCCGGAATCGTTCTCAAACCGCGCCGCGCCGTCGGTCTCGGTCTCCGCGCACTCGCCGAGCAGGGTCGCGGCGAACCGCGCCTCGGCGTACGCGTCGCGCTGCAGGTCGTACGCGCGGAACCGCGCCGCGACGGGTATGCGGCAGACGACGGAGATTCCGGACTGTCCGAGCACCTGCGCGAGCTTCGTCTCCGTCGCGCGGTACTGCGCCGTCTCCGATATTTTTGCCTGCGCGATAAGCGCGGCAAAAAAGAGGTTCAGCAGAACGAGCGCGGCGATTACGAGCGTTTTAAGTTTCGCGCCGCTCATCCGCTCACCCGCCAGTACGGCGCGAAGTACGACGCGGTCATTCCGCGGTACGCCGGTTCGATTTCGGAAGTTTCGGCGGCGGACGCGAGCGCGGGGGACAGCAGCGTGACGGAGGCCGCCGCGCGCGTGAACTCGAGCGGAAGCGCGTCAATCGTGCGGACGCGCCCTCCCGCGAGCGTAACTACCGCGCCGAGCCGCGCCGACACGCGCATACCGTAAACAAAGTACTCGAACGTAACGGTCGCAACGCCGCCGTCCGACGCGTAGCCGACGCACATAAAGGACGCGGCTCCGGCGTTGTCGGAGCAAAAGCGGACGGCGAGTCTTGCGATTTCGATTTCTTCCTCGGCGGTGCGGGACGCGCCGGAAGCCGGTTCGTCCGTACGCGAATAGGTAACGGAACCGTCCCCGCCGAGCATTACCGTGAACGCCGGGAGAACGTAGACCTCCGCGCCGTCCGCGTCCGTATAGCCCGCGTTTATGCCGGGCAGTACGCCGAGCGCGTTAAGCGTTTCGGCGCGCTTCGCCTCGTCCGCGAGAGGACTTGCCGCCGTAAGCGCGGCGACGGTCATACCGCTCCGGTCAAGCAGGTACGGAGACGCGGAACCGGGGTACCGCTCGAACAGATAGAGGGCGTTTTCCGCGGCGGTTCCGGATACGGACGGCGGTTCGGGAGCTTCGCCGGCGGCGGCGAGCCAGCCGTCGCGCGTCTCAAAGAACAGACTGCCGTCCGAAAAACGCAGAACTATGCCGCGAACCTCCGTACCGTCGGTAACGCCGCCGCTTCCGAGCCACGCGGCGAGTACGCCGAGGCGCATCGGCGCGTAGTAACGGTACGCTATGCCGGGAGAGAGCAGCGCGCCGCGCCATTCGTCTTCGGTGCAGGGACTCGGGTCGTCCGCCCGCGCGACCGCGGAACCGACCGCGGCGGCGGTAAGCTCGTACAGCGCGGCGCGCGCCGCGGCGTCGCCGTAGCCGGTGTACCGCTCGCCGGACTCCGCGGTGAACACTATTTCAACCGGACGCGCCGCCTCGACCGCGATGCCGCCCGCGTAGTCCGGAGTCGCCGGCGCGGTTTTCCCGGACGCGAACGGCGAAAATACGTCCCCGAATATACCGGAAAACCGCCCGAGCGCGAACGCGGAAACGGACAGCAGCAGTATCAGGCAGGTTTTAACCGTTTCGCGCTTAGCCGTCGTCACGGAAAACACCCTCAACAGGCAGCTCGACGGTAAAGGCGGAGCCTTCGCCGGGCTTGCTCTCCACGGAGATAACGCCGCCGTGCCGCGTGATTATCTCCTTAGCGATTGAAAGACCGAGACCGGTGCCGCCCGACTCGCGTGAGCGCGCTTTATCGACGCGGTAAAAACGGTCGAAAACGCGCGGCAGGTCAGACTCCGGAATACCGAAGCCGGTGTCGGAAATTCTGACCCAGGCGGTATTGCCGCGCTCTCCGCCGGTGACGTTGATTTTGCCGCCGTCCGGAGTGTATTTGACCGCGTTTGTCATAATGTTCATAAGCACCTGCTCGATTCGGGCGCGGTCGGCGACTATCTCCGGAAGTCCGTCCGGCAGGTCGATTGTAAGCTCCTGCGCGCGCCGCTTCGCCTCGAGCGTTATCGCGCGGTAAACGCCGGTGACGGAGTCTTCGAGAGAGAAGCGCGACGGCGCGAACGCGACCCTGTCCGCGTCGAACCGCGACAGCTCAAGCAGGTCGGTGACGATTTTCGTCATACGGTCGCTCTCGTGCAGGATTACGCCGAGAAACTCGGCGCGCGTCTCCGCGTCCATATCCTCCGCCTCGGCGATGGTCTCGGCATAGGCGCGGACGCTCGTAAGCGGGGTTCGCAGCTCGTGCGACACGTTCGCGACGAAGTCGCGGCGCATCTGCTCGGCTCCGCGCAGCTCTTCAAGGTTGGTTTCGAGCTGCGAAGCCATATTGTTGAACGTAACGGACAGCGTGCCGATTTCGTCGGACGACTCCACGTCTATCTTGCGCGAGAAGTCGCCTTTCGCCATTTCCTCGGCGGCGCGCGTCATACCGCGTATCGGCGCGAGCAGCGTCCGCGACATAAGCAGAGCGACCGCCGCCGCGACGACGAATCCGAGCGCGACCGACTGTAAAATAAGCCGGAAAATCTCGTACGACAGGCTTCTTGTCGATTCGAGGTTGTCCTTTATGTAGACAATGAAATCGCCCTCGCCGCCCGCGACGACGACCGCCGCGTCGAGAAATTCGCGCGCCTGTCCGCCGGTATGCACAAGGCGCGGCGCGTCCGCAGACTCCGTCATCGCGGAGAGCAGAGTGTCCGAAACGGTGATAAGCCCGCCGTCCGGAAGCTCGTTTCCGGCGAGCCGGACCGCCGTTTGCGCGTCAAAAATATAATAGGCGCGCGAAATACCGTCCACGCCGAGTTCTCCGGCGTAGGCGGACACGATTTTCGCGAGACGGTTCGGCGCGTCCGGGAGGTTTGCCGCGTCGTTAAGCTCGCTCACAAAGCCGCCGTCCGAAAAGCAGGTTTCCATACGCGCGAAAAATTCGTTGCGGAAATAGCCGTCCACGCCGCGTATGAGAAACGACAATACCACCGTCATAAGCAGAACGATGAGCAGCAGCATTATGAATACGAGCTTTACGGAAAGTCGTTTCGTCACGGTCTGTTTTCGGAGAAATAGTAGCCCACGCCGCGCTTCGTGAGAACGTACACCGGTTCCGCGGAATTCGGCTCGATTTTCTCGCGCAGCCGCCTGACCGCCACGTCAACCGCGCGCGGGTCGCCGAAGTACTCGTACTGCCATACGTCGCGCAGCAGGTCCTCGCGCGAGAACACCTTGCCCGGCGACTCCGAGAGGAAGCACAGCAGCTCGAACTCGCGCGGGGTAAGCCCCGCGCCCGCGCCGTCGGTAAACGCGTCGAACCGCTCCGGGTCGATGACGAGACCGGGACTGCCGCCCGCGGTTTCGGTGGCGGCTTCCGCGCGGCGCAGATGAGCGCGGACGCGGGCGAGTACGTTCGCGTTGGTGGACGGCTTCGTGATATAATCGTCCGCGCCGAGTTCAAGTCCGGTTATCATATCGGTTTCGTCGCCGCGCGCGGTGAGCATTATTATCGGAGTTTTTTTGTCCCCGGCGCGAATCCTGCGGCAGACCTCGAACCCGTCGAGCCGCGGGAGCATAATGTCGAGCAGAATCAGGTCGGGCGACGCTTCCGCGTACCGCTCGAGAGCTTCCGCGCCGTCGTACGCCTCGACGATGTTATATTCTTTTTTAAGGTTGTACTTGAGTATGTCCACGATGCTCTTCTCGTCGTCCACTATCAGTATAGTTCGCATATTGTGTCGTCCTCCGTCCGTTCGTATAACGCGCTTCCGGCTGTGCTCCCGCGAAATCTAATCGTTAAACTTTGCCTTTTGCGGCTTTTTTACCCGAAAAAGGCGTATCACCTGCGTTTTCCCGTTACCCGTTTTTCTTCTTCGAGACGGCGCGGAGTCTCGCCGAGTGGTCAAGCACCGACTTGCGGAGCCGCAGACTCTGCGGCGTGACTTCGAGCAGTTCGTCGTCCGCGAGGAATTCGAGGCACTGCTCCAGACTCATCTGGCGCGGCGGCGTGAGCCGGAGCGAATCGTCCGAACCGGAGGCGCGCATATTCGTGAGCTGCTTCCGCTTGCAGACGTTGACCGTAATATCGTCCTGTTTCGGAGACACGCCGACGACCATTCCGGCGTACACTTTCGTGCCGGGAGAGATAAACAGCTGACCGCGGTCCTGCGCGCCGAAAAGCCCGTATCCGACGGCTTCGCCGGTCTCGAACGCGACGAGAGAGCCGGTGCCGCGCCGCGAGATTTCACCGCGCCACGGTTCGTACTTCTCGAAAAGGCTCGCCATTATGCCCTCGCCGCGCGTGTCGGTCAGAAACTCGCTGCGGTAGCCGAAAAGTCCGCGGCTCGGCACGAGAAACGTAACCCGCGTTCTCGCGCCCATAGGCGTGACCTCGACGAACTCGCCGCGCCGCTGGCTCAGCTTGTCGATTACCGCGCCGACGGAGTTTTCCGGAACGTCCGCGACGAGGCGTTCGACCGGCTCGCAGAGTTTGCCGTCAATCTCGCGCGTCAGTACGCGCGGCGGGGAAACCTGAAACTCGTAACCCTCGCGCCGCATAGTCTCGATAAGAATCGACAGGTGCATTTCGCCGCGCCCCGCGACGTTGAAAGAGTCGGAGTCCGTAAGCTCCGCGACGCGGAGCGACACGTCTTTCAGCATTTCGCGCGTCAGCCTGTCGCGTATGTTGCGCGTCGTGACGAACTTGCCCTCGGTACCCGCGAACGGCGAGTTGTTGACCGAGAACGTCATCTCCATAGTCGGCGCGGAAATCTGCACGAACGGCAGCGGCTCGACCGCCGACGGCGCGCAAATCGTGTCGCCGATTGTCACGTCCGGGATTCCGGACAGCGCGACGATGTCGCCCGCCGCGGCGGACTCCACCGCGACGCGCCCGAGTCCGTCGAACTCGTAGATGTTGACGGCTTTCGCCTTACGCAGACTGCGCTCGTCGTGGAAATCGCAGACGGCTATCTCCTGATTTTGTCTCAAAACGCCGCGCTCTATGCGCCCGATTGCGATGCGCCCGACATATTCGTTGTAATCGACGGAGGACACAAGCAGCTGCAGCGGAGTCTCCGTATTGCGCTCCGGTTCGGGAATGTAGTCGATAATCGTCCTGAACAGCGGGACGAGATCGGTTCCCTCGACGTCCGGCGAATACGCCGCCGTGCCGCGCCGGGCGGAGCAGAAAACCATAGGCGAGTCGAGCTGAAAATCCGTGGCGTCAAGCTCGAGCAGAAGCTCGAGCACTTCGTCGATAACTTCGGTGACGCGCGCGTCCGGTCTGTCGATTTTGTTTACGACGACGATGACGCGGTGCCCCAGCTCAAGCGCGCGCCCGAGTACGAACCGCGTCTGCGGCATCGGTCCCTCCGCCGCGTCCACGAGCAGAAGTACGCCGTTGACCATTTTGAGTATACGCTCGACCTCTCCGCCGAAGTCGGCGTGACCCGGCGTATCGACGATGTTGATTTTTACGCCGTCGTACGACAAGGCGGTGTTTTTCGCGAGAATCGTGATACCGCGCTCCCGCTCGAGGTCGCCGGAGTCCATAACGCGCTCCGCCACAACCTGATTGTCGCGGAACACGCCCGCCTGCGACAGCATTTTGTCAACGAGCGTGGTTTTGCCGTGGTCAACGTGCGCGATTATCGCTATATTTCTTAATGGAGTCATAAGTTTTCCTTTTGTAGTGTAGTTAGTATTTGACAATACAGTATAGCACAATAAAGCGGCGAGTGCAACGAAAAGATTTGAGGCGTTATCCTTGACATACGGCGCGAAACGGCGTACAATGCTGTCACTTTCGGGTGAAAATAGGGGAGGGTGCATTTATGGAAGCGATTGACGTCGAGAAGAAAAAGCTGTTCAACGAAACCTGGGACCTGCTCGATAAAACCGACCGCACCGACGAGGACAACATTACGATGCTGCACAAGGCGCATACCTCGGCGTATATGTGGCGCGAAGCGAACAAGCCGGTCAACAACGCCCGCGGCGAGTGGCAGGTTTCGCGCGTTTACTCCGTACTCGGTTTCGGACAGCCCGCATTGCTGCACGGACTCGGCTCGCTTGGGATTTGCGAGGAAAACGGAATCGGCGATTTCGACCTCGCGTTCGGATATGAAGCCGTCGCCCGCGCGTATTTCACGCTCGGCGACGTTACCCGATTTGAGGAGTACAGGGCTAAGGGACTCGCAGCCGCGGCGGAGGTCAGGGAGAAAGACGACCGCGAATATGTAACCGGAGAGCTTAACGGAATAAAGTAGGTCGGCGCAGAAACTAAAACAAAGTCCCCGGCTTGCCGGGGACTTTGCGCGTTTATTCACCGTTTTGCCGGTAATATTCGAGACTTCGGAAGTACAGCTCCGCGATGTTCTCGAAGTTTTCCCGCTCGTCGAAAGAGAAAACCGAAGCGTAGGCTCCGCCGTGTCTGCCGTAGTGTCCGACGAACTCGCGCACGGCGCGTTCGCGCTCGCCGTCCGCCGCGCCCGCCGGGATTTCCGGAGAGACGTTGAAGCCGATACGGTCGCCGTACTTCGCTTTCAGCGCGTGAATATCGTTCGCGCGCGCCTGAAGCTGGAGCAAATCCGCGCCCATATCAATCATATGCGGCAGAAACCGCCCGACGTTTCCGCAGGAATGCAGCTCGAATACGCAGTTTTTGGAGTGAACATAGTCGATGAACCGCTTCGTCGGCGCGAACACGAGGTCTTCCATCATACGCTCTGAAAAGAACGTGTCGCGCTCCGTGCCCCAGTCGTCGTGGAGCGTTAAAAGATTAAGGTTGTAAAGCGAGTGAATCCTGTCGAACAGCTCAATCAGGAAATCGGTGTACCGCTCGAAGAAAGCGCGTACCGCGTCCGGCTCCGCCGCGAGCGCGAGCATACCGTCCGTATAGCCGCCGGTCACGGAGACGAGCCGTTCCGTAACGCCGCGCCCGATGTCGAAGTGCATAACGCGGTTCGGGTCGTACTCGTCCCGCATAAAGTCCGCGGCGCGGGACTCAAAATCCCAGCCGGCGAGTTTCGGAAACGTAATCTGCGTCTCCCACTCCGCAATGTCGGAGCAGACGGTACAGCCCGGCGTGAGCATCGCGCCGCCCGCGGACACGACCCACGTCCAGCTGCCGCCGAACCACTCGTAAAACTCGTAATTTTCGGTTTTGTTGCGCGGGTCTTTGAAGTTCGCGTGGAGCTGAACGTCGCCGGGCTTCGTGTAAACGACGTCCTGCGTCATAAGCGTCTGAAAGTCGGTGACGGCGTTCGGGAGCCAGAGCGGCTTGTCCCGCCGCGCCGCGCGGTAAAAGTTCTCGACCGGGCTGACGGGCTTGTCAAAGTCCGGAACCCTAATGTCGAGGTTCAGGAACGACAAGTCGCCGCGGGTATAGGCAACCGCGGGGTCGCCGAATTTTGGTCTGTCCGTCATCGCGTCTACTTCCTGCTGAACAGAATACCGAGCGTGCCCGGTCCGCAGTGGTTGAATATCGTACAGCCCGCCATACTGGTCAGAATAGTCTGAAACGGCTGAAACTCGAGTATCTTTCCGCGCACGGCGGCGACGGTCTCGTCCGTAACGCCGAGCGAGCGCGTTATGAAAATCGGCTTCGCCGCGTCCACGTCGCCGCGTCCGGCGAGCCTGTCGGAAACGTACTGCATAAGCGCGGGTTCGAGCGCGCCGCGGTACTTTTTGCCCACGCCCATAGTCCCGGCGGCGGCGTCCACCTCTATGCACGGTTTCAGCTTCAGGAGGTTCGCGCCGAGCGCGGCGACCGCGCTGCACCGTCCGCCTTTTGCGAGGTATTTCAGCGTACTGATAACGAACGAAGCGTCAATCTTCGCGGCGTATTCGCGGAGAGCCGCGGCGATTTCCTCCGGAGCCGTGCCGTCCTCCGCGAGCCGCGCCGCCTCTATGACGAGAAGCGAGCCGGAGCTTGAGAGGTTTTTCGAGTCTATGACGTGAACCGGAAGTCCGTCCGCGGCGGCGACGGCGTTCTGATAGCATATGGACATCGCGGACGAGATGCAAATATGTATAACCGCGTCGTATTCGCCGAGCAGCGCGCCGAAATAATCCAGGTATTCGCCGATACTGACCGCGGAGGTGCTTGAGGTGCCGCCCGCCTCGACGCACTCGCGTATATCATCCGGCGAGCAGTCCGCGCCGTCGCGCCGGTCTGCGCCGGACAGCACGATAGTGAGCGGAAGTATTCCGACGCCGTATTTTCCGATAAGCTCGGCGGGCGCGTCGATTGTGGAGTCGCCGGATATTTTGATTTTCATAGTGTCCTCCCGGATTGCGGTGCAGTTCGACCGTGTTGTCCGCTCCGCGCGGTCACTTTAACACACCGCGGGGGAAAAGTCAACAAGTATTAACCGCGCGTCAGGCGGCACGGGTGCTTCGCTTCGGGCGGGTTGCGCGGGGACGTTGTGCGCGCAGCCGGTTTTTTGCGCGGTGCGCGTCCTGCCTGCGCCCGCTTTAATTTTCAATTACGCCTGCGCCGCTCGCGAGATTACGCCCCTCGCGAGCGCGGTGAGCGCGCCGCCTCCGGCGGACTCGACCGCGGCTCCGGCGGCGCAGACGAGCAGGCAGACTGCGGCTTTTACGAAGAATTCGCGCGAAGCGGCGGCGGTTCCGCAGAGCGGTTTCGCGCCGGCGACGGCTCTCCCGAGACCGCGCGCGGAATCGAGCGAGACGGCGGACAGCGCGAGCAGCGACGGTACCGAGAACATCGCGGCGGGCAGCACCGACGCGAGCGCGAGCGGCACTCCCGCGCCGCCGAACGCGCGCACGGTGACGGTCAGCGAGAAGCACAGCAAAAAGCCGCGCAGCGCGGTCAGCGACGGGATACCCGCCACTCCGAGCACCGAGAAAGCGAAGAACAACGCCGCGAGCGGAAACCTCGCCGAATTGAGCAGCGCGGAGCCGAAGCCGGGAGTCCGCGCGGTAAGCAGACGCTCGCGCAGAGCGTCGCCGGGAGTAACCGCTCCGGATGCGATGATTCCGGCGACGCAGCCGACCGCGAACAGCGCGAC
>JAITNK010000136.1 GCA_031290515.1 Oscillospiraceae bacterium | reverse complement strand
CCCCCGGGAAAACGTCCCCGCACTCCGCAGAGTGCGAAACCCAACCCCGCTACCGCAGTCGCGCAACACGCACGCGGCGAACGCGTCCTGCCGCGAAGCAGCTCCTCAATTCTTCATTCTTAATTAGCGCGATTAGCGCGTCAAAGCCGTACGCCGTGCAGGAGCGCGGTCTCCGCCGCCGTGAGCCGCCGCCATTTGCCGCTTCTCAGGCTGCCAAGCGCAACCCCGCCTTCGCTTACGCGGACGAGCCGCGTCACATACAGCCCGCAGGCGGCGCACATCCGGCGCACCTGGCGGTTGCGCCCCTCGGTAATCGTGACGCGAAGTCCTCCGGCGTATGGCTCGACCTCCGCCGCCCGCACAACCGCTCCGTCGTCGAGCGTTATCGGCTGCGCCATTGCTTCCGCCGCGCCGTCCGGAAGCTCGCGCAGCGCGACCTCGTAGGTTTTCCGAACGCCGAACGACGGGTGCGTCAGGCGGTTCGTAAGCTCGCCGTCGTTCGTCATAAGCAGCAGTCCCTCGGAGTTTATGTCGAGCCGACCCACCGGATACACGCGTACTCCCGCGTCCCGCACAAGCTCCGCGACGGTTTTGCGCCCCCTGTCGTCGCTCATAGACGTTATGTAGCCGCGCGGCTTGTTCAGCACTATGTACACGAAGTCAGACCGCTCCGGCAGAGATTTGCCGTCGATGCGAATGTCGTCCGACTCCGCGTCCGCCGTGTCGCCGGTACGGACGGGCGCGCCGTTTTTCGTAACGCGTCCGTCCGCAATCATTTTCTCGGCTTCGCGCCGCGAAGCTGCGCCGCGCGCCGAAATTATTTTCTGAATCCGTTCCGTCATATGCTCCCTGCGTTCACTGTCAGTTTGTCGTTTATGCGAGCCTCGTCCAGCGCAGACGCGCCGCGCTCCACGAGCGCAGTACCGTCTCGCCGTAGTACAGCGGCACCCGGACTTTCAGCTTGCCGTCCGCGTAAATCGCGGCGTACCCTGCGAGTCCGCCGCGCACAACGTCCGCGTACACGAAGCGCGGAAGCTCCGTTTTGACCTCGACTACCGCGTTCTTCGGCACCGCGAGCGAATACGGCTGCCCAAGCGTAACCGAAACGAAATCCGCCGTCCCCGATATAACCGGCAGCGTACGCTTCGTAAGCTCGCCGTCGGACACAACGCTGACGCCGAAACGGTCGAACCCCCAGTCTAACAGCGCGGCGTGGTCGTCCCAGTCGTTCGCGTCCGAGAGCGTGACGCAGATGAGCCGCAGTCCGTTCCGCTCCGCGCACGATACGAGCGTCCGCCCCGAAACCTGCGTATAGCCGGTTTTGCCGCCGATACACCCCGCATAGTCCCACAGCAGTTTGTTGTGGTTTTTCCAGCTCTGCGAGTCGGTATTGTAATACTTGGTGGACGTGATAACCGCGAATTCGTCGTTCGCCATAGCCGCGCGCATTATGAGAGCCAAATCGCGCGCCGACGAGTAGTGACCGTCCGCGTCGAGTCCGTGCGGGTTCATAAAGTGCGTGTTTTCACAGCCGAGCGCGTCGGCTTTCCGGTTCATAAGCTCCGCGAAAGCTTCGTTCGACCCCGCAACGTACCCGGCTATCGCCGTCGCAGCGTCGTTGCCGGACTCCATAAGCAGACCGTAGAGCAGGTTGCGCACGGAAATTTTCTGCCCGGCTTTCAGATAGACCGACGAACCCTCTACCCCCGTCCACGCGGCTTTTACAGTTACCGTCGCGCCCGGTTTGACGCTTTCGAGCGCGACAAGCGCGGTCATAATCTTCGTTACGGACGCGATTTTCATTTGCGCGTCCGCGTTTTTCTCCGCGAGTACGGCTCCGCTATCCGCGTCTATGAGTATAGAGGACTTCGCGCTCGTTTTTGGCGCGACGAGCGTAGCCGACGCGTTCGGCGCGGAAATAACCGCCGCGGTCAGCGCGCACGCCGCCGCGCACGCGGCAATCTTCCTGATCAAATAATAAGCACCTCCGACGTATGGCTTCGCAGTCTTATTATTCGCGCCGTATGCCTGATTATTCCTCCGCGGCGGGGTTAGCCGCAGCTTCGCCGTCTTTTCCCGCCTTCGGCTTTTTATGCTCCCTGATGAAATCTCCGATTTTATCGATGATTTCCGGCGCGGCTTCCACCGCCTTTTCGACGAGCGAAGATTCCGGCGGCTGTACGTTCAGCACCTTGACGGTATCTCCGTTCACGACGAGGAACGCGACCGGAATAATGTTCACTCCCGCGCCCGCGCCGCCGCCGAAAGCGTTCGGGCTGTTGTCTTTCTGATGCTTGCCGTGATAGTCGCTGCCGCCCGAAGTGAACCCGAACGTAACTTTCGACACGGGGATAATCGTAACGCCGTCCCGCGTGACGATTTGCTCTCCGATAATCGTGTTCGCGTCCACCATTCCGCGGATTTTCTCCATAGTCGTTTCCATAAGCGCGCTGATTGGATGTTCCATTTCAGTTCTCCTTTATGTGAATGTATGCGGAGCCGCCGCGCTCCGGTTGCGCGTCCGTCCGTACCGGTTTATTCTCCGCCGCGGGGCTTTTTCATTCCGCGGAGCAGCAGGCGGAGCGCGCCCGCGCCGAGAGCAATCACTTCCCACACCGCAACCGATATGTCCGCTTCGGCGCGGTATGACGGCTTCGCGGCGAGGTAGTCCACGCCCGCGCGCAAATCGTATTCCCGGACGCGGAACGCCGCTTCGAGCGCGACCTCCGACAGTCCGAAAATAGCCGACAGTCCGCCGTATGCGAGCGCGGCTGCAGCCGCGTCGTCTCCCCCGGCTCCGGCGTACCAAATGCGGAGCCGCTTTATGATCAGTCTGCGCCGGAGCGTCGCAAGCAGCTTCACGCCCTCCGAAACGAGGTACGGAATATCGGGCTTGCGCTTCGGCTTGTCCGTACGCGGCTTCGGTTTCCGGGCGCGCTTCGCGCTTTTGACGCGGCGCGGCTTCAGTCCCGGCTTCCTCGGGTACAGCCGTATTTTGACGAATCCGACGCGCGCCGTCGCCGAGACCCTGCCGTCCTCCGCCGCGGCTTCGACGCCCACGCGCAGAAACGCTATCGCGGCGAGTGCCGCGAGTACGCAGACGATTACGATAACCGCCGTCAAACCGGGAAATCTCCGTCGATTGTGATCTGGTCGTCCGCCGAGCCGTCCGGCGCAACGGGCGAACCGGCGAGCGGCGGAAGCTCCGAGAGCGACTCGAGCGCGAACGTGCGCAGGAACGCGTCCGTCGTCGCGTACAGCGACGGTCTGCCGACGACGTTCAGGTGTCCGCACCGCTCGACGAGTCCGCGAGTTTGCAGCATCCGCAGCGTGTTCGACGCGTCCACGCCGCGCACCTGCTCTATATACGCGCGCGTCACCGGCTGGAAGTACGCTACGACCGACAGCACTTCGAGTGCCTGCGGCGACAGTTTCGGCGGCTTGCCGCTTTCGAGCGTGGTCCTGATTACGTCCGCAAGCTCCGGCGCGGAGCACATCTGAAGCGCGTTTTCGATTCTGACGACGCGTACTCCGCGACCGCTCTGCCGCATATCGTGCGCGAGTTCGAGCGCAGCGGACTCGGCTTCGCCCCGGGTCACGCCGAGTACTGCGGCAATCCGCGAAACGTCAACGGGGTCGCCCGACGCGAACAGTATTCCCTCGATCGCGGCTTTAATCTCCATCGAAAGTCTCCCCCAAATCCGCGGCGTAAATCGTAAAGCCGTCGTCGTCAAGCGACACGGCTCCGGACGCGCACAGCTCGAGTACCGCGATGAACGCGGCTACGCGCTCGCTTCTCTCCCCGCACTCGAAAAACAGCTCCCGGAGCAGTACCGAGCCGTTTCTGCGGAGCAGCGCGGTAATCTGTCCGATTTTTTCGTCTATCGGAAACAGAATCGGGTGCGGATAACCCCTTTTGACGTTCGTCAGAAGTTCGTCCGGCGACACCGTCCTGAACATTATCGCCTCATACGCCGAAATCAAGTCGTCCGCCGCGTGTTCGTACCGCCGCGCCGAATCCGGGAAATACTCCGGAAGTTTCGTTATAAGCCCCGCGCCCTCAAAATACGCGTCCGCGAGTATCGGCAGCACCGACTTTATCTGCAAGTACACATCCGTCGCGCGTATGCGCTCAAGCGTCGAGATAAGTTCCTCAAGTTCCTCGGGCCGCTCCTCTCCGAGCAGCGTTTTCGATTTGATGAACATCAGGTGCGACGCCATAGCCGCGAACTCGGACGTAATGTCGAGACTGCGCTCCGCCTCCCGGTCGAGCCATTCGAGGTACTGGTCGATAATCAGCGAAAGCGATATGTCGCGCACGGCGATTTTGCTGCGCGACAGCAGCTGCAATATGAGCGCGAGCGGACCCCTGAAGTCCATTGGCTCGCCGCTCGACCTGACTATTCCCGCGAGATGAAAGGTCAGCTCCGTCACGCGAACAGTCCCCCCACGGCGTATGTGATTTTGAACATACGCTCAAAAATCCACATAGTCGCCGCTCCGACCGTGCCGCTGAACGCCGCGGTGTTTACAAGCAGAAGCAGTACGATAAACCCGAAACGCTCTATGCGCATAAGTTTCGCGTACGCCGCCTCCGGCAGCAGAGAGAACAGCACCTTTGACCCGTCGAGCGGAGGTATCGGAATCAGGTTGAATATCCCGAGCGCGATTGACAGATATATCGTCCGCACGAGCATCTCCGCCGCGAGATTGTCCGCGGGCATCTCCGGAAACAGCCCGATGACGACTCCGGTGACGGCGCAGAAAAAAGCCGCGAGCACCATATTTGAAGCAGGTCCCGCGAGCGAGGATAACGCCATTCCGAGCCGCTGATTCTTAAAGTTCCGCATATTTATCGGAACGCCCTTTGCCCAGCCGAAACCGAAAACCGCCATCATCAGAAGTCCGAATACGTCAATGTGCCTTATCGGGTTCATTGTGAGCCGCTTCGCGTTCTTCGCCGTCGGGTCGCCGAGCGCGTAAGCCGCCGCGGCGTGCGACATCTCGTGGAACGAGACGCAAATCAGCGCGGGAATTATCGAAATCAGCGCGTTCGTAAGCACCGACCAGTCGAGGTTCGCGAATACGTTACGCAAGTTATACCAGCCTCTCAATCGCGGCGGCGAGCTTTTCCCTGCCGAGTCCGGTCTCGGCGGAAAACGGAATTATCTCCGCGCCCGGAAGCGCGAGCGTTTCCTCAATGACCGCGAGGTTGCCGGCAAGCTCCGACTTTTTCACTTTGTCAACCTTGTTCGCGACGACGACGACCGCGCACTCCGACTCGCGGTACCAGCCCGCCATAACGGCGTCGTCCGCCGTAGGCTTGTGCCGCGCGTCAACTATCATAATGCCGAGAGTGAGCAGCCGCAGTCCGAAAAACGACTCGCACAGCTGCGCCCAGCGGTCGCGCTCGGTTTTGGACACTTTCGCGAAGCCGTAACCCGGCAGGTCGGCGAACAGAATCTTTCCGTTGACGTCGAAGTAGTTTATATGCGCCGTCTTACCCGGAGTCGCGCCGACGCGGGCGAAGTTCGCCCGGTCGAGCAGCCGGTTTATCACCGACGACTTCCCGACGTTCGACTTGCCCGAGAACGCGACGACCGGCACGGAAGTCTGCACCAGGTCGCGCTCGCTCGCGGCGGACTTTATGAATTTCGTTTCACGGTAGTTAATCGGCATTACATTCGCAGCGGAATCGCGGGAATATTCTCCTGCGGAACCGCTATATCCGGGAATGCGCCGGGGTCGGTCTCCGGCTCCGGCTCGGACTTTCTCGGCGGAGCCTTCGAGAAGTCGAGCGCAACGTCAAGCACGTTATCGACGTGCCGCGCGGTGACGAACTCGAGCGCGTGACGTACTGTCTGGTCGATTTCCTCGAGGTCGCGCTCGTTGTCGGCGGGGATAATCACGGTTTTGACTCCGGCGCGCATAGCCGCCATAGTCTTTTCGCGCAGTCCGCCGATTCGCAGGACGCGCCCGCGCAGGGTAATCTCTCCGGTCATCGCGATTCCATCGCGAACCGGCGCGCCCGTGAGCGCGGAGATGACCGCAATCGTAATCGTAATTCCGGCGGACGGTCCGTCTTTCTGAACCGCGCCCTCCGGAAAGTGAATGTGCAAATCATACTTCTTGTAAAAGTCGGGGTCGATTCCGAGCTTTTCGGCGCGCGAACGAATATAGGACACCGCCGCCTGCGCCGACTCCTGCATTACGGAGCCGAGGTTTCCGGTGAGCTTGAGCTGTCCCATACCCGGAAGCACATTGACCTCCACGTCGAGCGTCGTGCCTCCGACCTCCGTCCACGCGAGTCCGCGCACGAGTCCTACCTCGCCGCCGATAACCGTGTTCTCCGGAGTGTACTTGCGTGGTCCGAGCAGCGACTCAAGGTCGCGCGGCGTAACCGAGACGGCTTTGACCTCGCCCTTGGCGATTTTCGACGAGACCTTGCGGCACAGCGACGCAAGCTCGCGCTCGAGCTGGCGTACGCCGGACTCGCGCGTCCACCCGTCTGTGACTTCGAGCAGAGCCGTGTCGGATATTTTCATCTGCACCGATTTCAGCCCGTGCTTCCTGCGCTGCCGCGGGAACAGATGCCGCTTCGCGATTTGCAGTTTCTCCATATCGGTATAGCTGCCGATTTCGATGACCTCCATACGGTCGAGCAGCGGGCGCGGTATCGTCGAGCTTGAGTTCGCTGTCGTTATGAACATCACGTCCGACAGGTCGAACGGCACCTCGACGTAATGGTCGCGGAATGTCGCGTTCTGCTCCGGGTCGAGGGCTTCGAGCAGCGCGGCGGACGGGTCCCCCCGGTAGTCGCTGCCGAGCTTGTCGATTTCGTCGAGCACGAGTATCGGGTTGCGCGTTCCCGCTCGGGTAATCGCCTCGATAATGCGCCCGGGCATCGCGCCGACGTAAGTCTTGCGGTGTCCGCGAATCTCCGCCTCGTCGTGAATCCCGCCGAGACTGAGCCGTCCGAGTTTGCGCCCCATAGCGTGAGCTACGCTCATCGCGATTGAGGTTTTACCCACTCCCGGAGGTCCGAGCAGGCACAGAATCGTACCTTTGGCTTTCGGGTTCATATGCCGCACGGCGAGAAACTCGATTATGCGCTCCTTGACTTTTTCAAGTCCGAAGTGTTCCGCTTCGAGCGTTTTCGCGGCGGCGTTAATGTCGAGCTTTTCGCGCGACGATTTGTTCCACGGAAGCGCGAGCACCGTATCGAGGTATGTGCGGATAACCGACGACTCGGCGGAACCGTACCCCTGCTTTTGCAGACGCTCCAGCTCTTTATTCAGCTTCTCCGTGACTTCTTCCGGCGCGGTTATCGCGGCGATTTTTCTGCGGTAAACATCGAATTCGTCCTCGCTGTCGCGCGCACCGCCGCCGCCGAATTCGCCGAGTTCCGACTGAATCTGGCGCATTTGTTCGCGCAGAATCTGCTCGCGGTGCTGCTGCTCCATTCTGCCGCGCATATTCTCCTCGATTTCGCGCTCTACGGTCATAACCTCGACCTCGCGCGCGACCGTGTCGCAGACGAGCGCAAGCCGCTTCGCGACCGGAATCGTCTCGAGAATACGCTGTTTCGGCTCGTGCTTCATAAACAAATGCTGCGCAATATAGTCGGCGACGGCGGACGGCTCGTTCATTCCGAACAGCGGAAACGCCTGTTCCCGCGGGACGTTCGGCGCGAGCGTCGCGTATGTGTCGAACAGGTCTGTCGCGCGCCGCATTAACGCTTCGGCGCGCGCGGTGAGCTTCGTTTCCGGCTCGGTAATGTGCCGCACCTCCGCCATATAGAAGCCGCGCGAGTCGGATACATACAGCTTTTCGGCGCGGGCGACGCCCTCGACGAGTACCTTGACTCCGCCGGACGGCACTTTCAGCATCTGCTTTATCCGGCAGACCGTGCCTATGTCGTACAGGTCCTCCGGGCGCGGATTCTCTTTCATAAACTCGCGCTGCGTCACGAGGAACACGCGCCTCCCCGCTTCGTTCGCGGAGTCGAGCGCGGAAATGAGCGACTCGCGCTCAACGTCGAAGTTCAGGAGCATACCCGGGAACACGACGAGTCCCCGCATTGTCAAAAGCGGCAGAACTTCGTTCTGCGGCTTCTCCGGCTGTTTGCTCGTTCTAACTTTTTTCTCGTCGCTCATAATATCCGCCTTTCATTAGCCGCTCGGTAAGGCTAAGCCCTACCGTCGCTCTGTGCTCGCAAGCTCGCACGAGGAACGCGTCTGCGGTCGCGGCTCGCGCATTACGCGCTTGCGTATTGCCGCCCGGCAGGCAAAGCCCTACCGTCGCCGCCGCAAAACCAAACCGCTTTCCGATTACCCTATCAAATCCGGCGGAATCTCGGGTTTTCCGCGCCTTACGAACAGCGGCTCCGTCTCGCCGCGCACTGTTTCGCCGGTGATTACGACTTTCTCGATTCTCGGGTCGCTCGGCGCGTCAAACATAATCTGCTGCATCGTGCTTTCCATAACGCCGCGCAGTCCGCGCGCGCCGGTCTCAAGCTCCAACGCTTTGTCGGCGATTGCCTCGAGCGCGCCGTCCGTGAACTCGAGCCTTACGCCGTCGTAGCTCATAAGCGTAGTATACTGCTTCGTCAGCGAGTTTTTCGGCTCTTTCAGGATGCGAATCATATCGTCGCGAGAGAGATTTGACAGCGACGTTATGACCGGCATACGCCCGACAAGCTCCGGAATAATTCCGAACTTCACGAGGTCGTTCGGCTGAATCTCGCTGAAAAGCTCGCCCACGTCGCGTTCGCGGCGCGACTTAATCTCCGCGCCGAAGCCTATATTTTTCCGGTCGAGCCGGTTCTCTATGATTTTGTCAAGCCCGTCGAACGCGCCGCCGAGAATGAACAGGATATTCGACGTATCGACCGGGATATTCTCCTGGTGCGGGTGCTTGCGTCCGCCCTGCGGCGGGACGTTCGCGACCGTACCCTCGATAATCTTAAGCAGAGCCTGCTGTACGCCTTCGCCCGATACGTCGCGCGTTATCGACGTGTTCTCGCTCTTGCGCGCGATTTTATCGATTTCGTCGATGTATATGATTCCGTGCTGCGCCGCCTCCGTGTCGAAGTCGCAGGCGAGCAGCAGCCGCAGCAGAATGTTCTCGACGTCGTCTCCGACGTATCCGGCTTCCGTAAGCGTCGTCGCGTCCGCGATCGCGAACGGAACGTGCAGTACGCGCGCCAGCGTCTGCGCGAGCATTGTCTTTCCGACTCCGGTGGGACCCACGAGCAGAATGTTGCTCTTTTGCAGCATATCTTCGTTCTGACCGTTGTGCGCGATGCGCTTATAATGGTTGTATACGGCTACGGACAGCGCGATTTTCGCGTCGCCCTGCCCGATTACATATTCGTCGAGCACATCGCGGATTTCGACCGGCTTCGGAAGCCGCGCCTGTTCGGGTACGGCGAGCCGCGAACGCGGTCTGCGTCCGCCGAGTTCCTCGTCCCGGAGCGCGATAAGCACGCTTACGCACTCGTCGCAAATATGAACCCCGCGGTTGCCGGCGTAAAGCTGCGTAACCTGGTCAACGCGCTTGTCGCAAAAACTGCACCGCGCGGATTTATCTTCTTTCGGCATAGGCAAAATATCTCCCTTAATTTGTCCGCCCGCGCGGCTGGAATTCCGGCACCGGCGCGTTATGTTTACACCCCGCGAAGTCTGCGGACTCTGCGGAACCCCCGGCTCTCCGTTGTGCCGGAACTTTGAGCGCAGGGGAGCCTCCCCCGCCGACCAAGCGGC
>JAITNK010000030.1 GCA_031290515.1 Oscillospiraceae bacterium | reverse complement strand
CGCGAAAAAGCTTCAAAAAGGCAGAGTTTAGTTTAATATATTTCACGGGAGTATGGACGCAACCGCGGTTATACCTACGCTAATATAAAGTTGACACTTTCGCTTTTTTGCAGCTTTTTTCCGGAAAAAAGCGCGTCCCAGCGTAACTCCGCGTCCTATTCTCATAAAACCGGAGGTGCTTATGCAAATACTCGTGGTCGGCGGCGGCGGGCGGGAGCACGCGATATGCCGCGCGCTCGCGAAGTCTGCGCGCGTTACAAAGCTGTACTGCGCGCCGGGAAACGGCGGCATTTCGCAGGTTGCGGAGTGCGTACCGATAGCGGCGACGGACATCGGCGCGCTCGTGCGGTTCGCGGTTGAAAAGTCGCTCGGACTCGTTATGGTCGCGTCGGACGACCCGCTTGCGCTCGGACTCGTGAACGAGCTTGAGGCGGCGGGAATCCGCGCTTTCGGACCGCGCAGGGAAGCCGCGGTAATCGAGTCGTCCAAGGCGTTTTCAAAGTCCCTGATGAAAAAGTACAATATTCCGACCGCGCGGTACGAGACGTTCACCGACCTTGAAGCCGCTCTGCGTTATGTGAGAGCGGAGGGCGCGCCGATTGTCGTCAAGGCGGACGGGCTCGCGCTCGGCAAGGGCGTAACCGTCGCGCGGACGGTCGCGGAAGCCGAAACCGCGCTCCGCGAGATGATGGAGGGCGCGAAGTTCGGCGCGTCCGGCGCGACGGTCGTAATCGAAGAGTGTATGGAGGGCAGGGAAGCTACGTTTCTCGCGTTCACGGACGGCGGCACGGTCGTCACAATGCCGACGGCGCAGGACCACAAACGCGCGTTCGACGGCGACCTGGGTCCCAACACCGGCGGTATGGGCGCGGTCTGCCCGAACCCGCAGTACAGTCCGGAGCTTGAGGAGCTGTGTATGCGGACGATTTTCCGCCCGACTATCGACGCGATGAACGCCGAGGGACGCAGGTTCAGGGGCGTTATTTACTTCGAGCTTATGCTCACGCCGGCGGGTCCCCGGGTCATCGAGTACAACGCGCGCTTCGGCGACCCCGAGGCTCAGGCGATACTGCCCCTTCTGAAAACCGACCTGCTCGACGTCTTCGACGCGGTAATCGACGGGCGGCTCGCGGATATTGCAATCGAGTGGGAGGACGGCGCGTCCTGCTGCGTCGTAATGGCTTCCGGCGGTTATCCGGGCGATTATGAAAAGGGCAGGGAGATATTCGGACTCCCGGACGTTCCGGACGATATTATTGTGTTCCACGCGGGTACAAAGCGCGGCGGCGGCGCGTACTTCACCAACGGCGGGCGCGTACTCGGCGTTACGGCGACGGGAACCGACCTGCCCTCCGCAATCGCGAAAGCGTACGCCGGAGTTTCCCGCATAACGTGGGACGGCGTGCACTTCCGGCGCGACATCGGCGGGCGCGCCGCGGATAACCGCAATAAATAACTGTTGCATTCGGTTTCGGTTTGTGCTATTATATCAAACGTTATAAATCAGGCTTTACGCCTTAATTGGGAGGATTCTATGGCTCATAAAATCACAGACGAATGCGTATCCTGCGGCTCGTGCGCCGGGCGGTGTCCCGTCGAAGCGATTTCCGCGGGTAAGGAGCGGTTCGAAATCGACCCCGAAAAGTGCATTGACTGCGGCGTGTGCGCGGAACAGTGTCCCGTCAGCGCAATCAAAGCTGAGTAGGGAAATGTGGGAGCCGCAAGGCTCCCGCATTTCATTATACGCCGTCGGACAAAGCCCTGCGCGGCGTATGCTGCCGCGCGGGGAACGCCGTCAGATTTTAGGGTAACATTATGCGAAACTATAACGCTTTTCCGGTGACGACGGACGCGCTGCTGCTCTCCGGGTTCGCCGCGGCGTACTGCGAGAAGCGCGCTGTCCGGCGCGTAATCGACCTCGGCTGCGGCTCCGGAATACTCGCGCTGGAGCTTGCGGCGAAGCCCGGAGTCTCCGCGCTCGCGGTTGACGTTTCGCCGGACGCGGTCGCCGCGGCGCGGGCGAACGCCGAGTCCGCCGGACTGTCGTCTGCCGTTACGGCTGCGCTGTGCGACGTGCGCGAAATCGGCGCGGTCGCGGCGCGCGCGTCGTTCGACCTCGCGGTCTGCAATCCGCCGTACTTCGGCGCGGCTGGCGGACGCGCGCCGGAAGACGCGGCGCGCCGTTCCGGCGCGGTCGAATCCGGCGCGGCGTTCGGCGACTTCTGCCGCGCGGCTTCATACGCTCTCCGGCGCGGCGGCGGCTTTCTCGCCGTCGTGCGAACCGAACGGCTCGCGGAAGCGTTCCGCGAACTTACCGACGCGAAACTCGAGCCGAAACTGCTGCGGCTCGTCCAAAGCTCGGCGGCGGCGGCTCCGAAGCTCGCGCTTATCGCCGCGGCGTCCGGCGCGAAGCCCGGCGTCCGCACGCTGCCCGCACTAATTACCGGAGGTTGAGCCTGTGGCAGGAAAGCTGTATCTCGTCGGAACGCCGATAGGCAACCTCGGCGACTTTTCTCCGCGCGGCGCGGAAACCCTGCGGACTGTCGATTTCATCGCGGCGGAGGACACGCGGGTCACAATCAAGCTGCTGAACCGCTTTGAAATCAAGAAGCCGCTCGTCAGCTATCACGAACACAACCGCACCGAAAGCGGCGAAAAAATCGCGGCGCGCATCGAAAACGGCGAGAACTGCGCGCTCGTCACCGACGCGGGTATGCCCGCGGTTTCCGACCCGGGCGCGGAGCTTGTTAAGCTCTGCGCGGAGCGCGGAACCGAGATAGTCGTCGTCCCGGGACCGTCCGCGGTCACGTCTGCCGCGGCTCTGTCGGGTATTACCGGCGGACGGTTCGCGTTCGAGGGATTTCTCTCCGCGGATAAGCGAGTCCGCGCCGAACACCTGAACTCGCTGCGGAACGAAGAGCGCGCTATGGTTTTCTATGAAGCTCCGCACAAGATAGTGCGGACGCTCGCTGATATGCTCGCCGTATTCGGCGCGGAACGCGCGGTCTCAATCTCGCGCGAGCTTACAAAAATTCACGAGGAGACGCGGCGCGGAACGCTCGGCGAAGCCTTGACCTGGTACGAAAACACCGCGCCGCGCGGTGAGTTCGCGCTCGTCGTCGCCGGACGCGAAAAGCGAGAGCAGACGGCTCCCGACGTTAACGCCGCGCTTGCTCTCGCGAAAAGTCTTATGAAAAACGGTTCGAGTCTGCGCGACGCGGCTAAGTCGGCGGCGGAGGCTACCGGCGCGCCGCGCAATAAAATTTACGCGCTTCTAACCGTAGGCGGGGCTGAGTAAATCCGAAACCGCGCTCTTCTCTACCGGAATAATGTACCGTTCGGTCGTAATCACCCCGGAGCAGACGACGAACTGAATAAACTCGCCGTCGCCCGTACCCATAAAGAACACGTTGTCGAGCAGCTTTCCGTCTAACATTTTTTTAAGGCTGTCGTGCGCGTCGGCATAGAACATCGCGCCGCCCTTGACCTTTATGTGCGCGTCGAACAGCTCGAGCAGACGCGCCGTGTAGCGCGCGCGCTCAGCGTCGAATACGCCGTCGAGCGTCAGCCTGTGTCCGTCGAACACGGAGAAATTGTCGCAGACGTACTCTACCGACAAGTCGTCGCCGTCTTTCCACACGGAAATCTGCCGCTCGACGATGAAATACTCGCCGTCGTTTCTGATTTCGGTGTAACGGTCGGTCACGGAGCAGTCGGATTCGGCGGCGGCGTACTGCGTTTTGAGTTTCGCGGCGCGGTCGCGGAAAGCTGCAAGCTGCTCCTCATAATAGCGGTCGATTTCCGCAATCCCCGTGAACGGATACTGCGCCTCCGCGAAAAGCATAGTGTTCTCGAGCGGATACTGCTCGGAAAACAGTTTCGCCGTGTAGCTGATACCCGGCAGCGACGTAGCCGCGGGCAGCTGACTGGTTCTCGCCGCGCCTGCCGGACTGTCAGCCGGCAGCACCGTTTCGGACGGCGGCGGAGACGGCGCGGGGGTCGCGTCGAGTCCGGGTACGCAGGCGGCCATAACCGTCAGCGCAAGTAAAAGACAGACGGACAGCAGCTTTTTAATGCTTGTCATCTCCTCACATATCACCGAATTTGCCGGAACACGGAACGTCCGATACCCCGGCCGCGACTGTATCTTACCACGCGTCGCCGCGTAAATATTGCGAAAATAATTACAAAATGGAGACAATTTAGTGAAAAAAGTATACGAAATGACACGGGAAATCTTCAACAACTGCGCCGGGAACCAAATGCGCGACGTTTTTATCAAAGACGTCGAGGTTTCCGACGACGACTTCGACGCGCTCGTGAAGCCGTATCTCACCGGCGGCGAGGTCAGCTGCGAGCGCGGAGACGACGGCGGCGCGGTCGTATTCGACATTGTGACCGACGGAATGCGTCAGCGGATAAGTTTCGGCTGACCCGCCGCCGGTCTTTGCGGCGCGGACGATGCTCCGGTTACATTTCGGTTTACAAAACGCGGTTTGCCGGAAAATTTCTCTTGCAAAAACGACCCGGATATGCTATACTACGGCGTAACTTTAAGTTGCGCCATTATGCCGCGCCGCGAAACGACTGCCGCGCGTTATCAAACGGAGGTTAACAAATGAAAGAGGCAATTCACCCCAACTACGAGCAGACGACGATCCGCTGCGCCTGCGGCGAGGTCATCGAGACCGGAAGCACGAAGAAAGACATCCGCGTCGAAATCTGCTCGAAATGTCACCCCTTCTTCACCGGAAAGCAGAAACTCGTGGACACGTCCGGACGCGTCGATAAATTCAACAAGAAATTCGGTATCAAAAGCGCGGGCTGAACGCAGGCTCAATCTTTGACTCGGAGGTGTTTCGCGTGCCGTCAAATCTGCTGAAACCCGAGGGCATCACCGGCAACGTGTTCGACAAAATCGGGCGCGGCTGGATGCTCATAACCGCGGGAACGCCGGAGAAATTCAACACTATGACCGCGTCGTGGGGCGGGCTTGGCGTACTCTGGGGGAAAAACGTCGCGTTCTGCTTCGTTCGCCCGCAGAGATATACCTATGAGTTTATGGAGTCGTCGGACGTGTACACGCTCGGCTTCTTCCCGGAGAAATACCGTCCGCAGCTCGTGGTCTGCGGCGGCGTTTCCGGGCGCGATACGGACAAGGTCGAAGCCACCGGATTCAAGCCGCTGCCCACGCCGGACGGCGGCGTGTACTTTCAGGAGTCGGAGCTTGTAATCGTCTGCCGCAAGATATACGCCGACGATTTCAAGCCGGAGCTGTTTCTCTCGCCCGAACTCGCCGGTATTTACCCCGGGCACGACTATCACCGTATGTACATCGGGGAGATTACCGCGGTTTACGAGGACAAGGATTGACTGAAAAAGAGCAAAAGGCGGTTCTCGTCGGACTGTCGGCGGACAGCGCGCCCGAGCGGGAGCGCAGTACCGACGAAACGCTCGGCGAACTCGAAGCTCTGCTCGAAACCGCCGGCGGAATAAGCGTCGGGCGCGCGGTGCAGAACCGCTCGTCGCCCGACCCGCGCACCTATATCGGCGAGGGAAAAGTGCGCGAGGTGCGAGCGCTCGCCGAGAGCGAGGGTGCGGAGCTTGCCGTATTCGACAACGATTTGTCGCCGTCGCAGACAAAAAACCTCGAAACCGACCTCGGAATCCGCGTACTTGACCGCTCCGCGCTGATACTCGACATTTTCGCGTCCCGCGCGCAGACGCTTGAGGGGCGGCTCCAGGTCGAACTCGCGCAGTATAAGTATCTGCTCCCGCGGCTGACGCGTATGTGGACGCATCTCGAGCGTCAGGCGGGAACGAGCGCGCCGATCGGGACGCGCGGTCCCGGCGAGACGCAGCTCGAGACCGACCGCCGCCATATCCGCCGCAAGCTTCAGAAGCTCGAGGAAGAACTGCGCGAGGTGCGGCAAAACCGCGCCACGGAGCGCAGACTCCGCGAGAAGAACAAGATTCCGGTCATCGCGCTCGTCGGCTACACGAACGCCGGCAAGTCCACGATTATGAACCTGCTGACCGGCGCGGGTATTCCCGCGCGCGACCGCCTGTTCGACACGCTCGACACGACGACGCGGAAGCTCCGCGTCACCGACCGCACCGAAGCCCTGCTGTCGGACACGGTCGGATTTATCCGCAAGCTGCCGCACCATTTGGTGGACGCGTTCCGCGCGACGCTTGAATCGCTGACGTTCGCCGACCTGCTGCTGCACGTTATCGACTGCTCGAATCCGGAGTGGCGGACGCAGTCCGCAGTCACAGACGAACTTATTTCCGAGCTGGGAGCCGCCGGCAAGCCGCGGATTGAAATTTTCAACAAGCGCGACCTTAATCCCTCGGATGTGCTGCCGCGCGGCGACCGAATCGTCGAGCTTTCCGCCGCGAACGGCGAGGGCGCGGACAGACTGCTCTCCGCAATCGCCGCGGTGCTCGAATCTTCCGTCAAAACCGTTAGTCTCCTGCTGCCGTATGACAGCGTCCGGATTGTTGACGAGCTTTACTCCCTGCGTTCCGTGAAGTCCGTGCGCTATGAGGACGACGGCGTGTATGTCGATGCGGAGCTTGGCTCCGCCGCGCAATTGAAGTACGGCAAGTATACCATAATTTGACATCAGCCGGCTAAGTCCCGCCCCGGCTGACAGCCGCAGCCGAACGCCGCGCCCGGCGTATTGCGTAAACGCGTGCGGCGGGGCGGCTTGCCCTACCTGCGCGGCAGATTAAGCAAAACGCCGGTTCCGTAAGCCTCGGATTTACCGAAATGCCCGTCCCGGTCCGGATAATAAACTTTGGAGAATGCTCTTATGCTGTTTTGGCTTATTGTTGCGCTCCTTATCGCGGTTATGATTGCCGACGTCGCGCTGATAATGACGACGTTCAAGCACTGTCAAAGCGATAAGCGTTATTTTTTTATATTCTGCCTCGCCGCGATTCTGCTCACTACGCTCGGCTATTTGTTTGAAATCGCCGCGACGGACACGTCCTCTTCCCTGACCGGAGTAAAAATCGAATACGTCGGTTACTGCTTTATTCCGCCGCTGTTTCTGCTGTTCACGCTTGACTACGTCCGCGTCAAGATGTCCGAGTCGTTTTTCAGAATGCTGCGCGTGTTTCTGTACCTAATCGGGAGCATACTGCTCGCTTTCGTCTGGACGGAGCCGCGTCACCGCCTGTTTTACAACGATATTCCCGGGTTCGACCCGGCGCGTCCGCTGTACGGACTTCAAATCGGACCGGGCTTCATCTATCCGTTCGTGCAGGCGTTCGCTATCGGCTGCTGTCTGATTTCCGTTGTGTTGCTGGTGAAGCGGATTATTAAAGGTTCGCCGTCGCTCCGCAAGATTTATATTGCGATGATCATAACGGTGGCGGCGCCGGTACTCTCGAACGTCGCACACCTTATTGTCGTCGCTTTTATGCCGGACAGCGCGTTTGTGCTGAATTTCACGCCGTTTATGCTGTTCATAATGATTTTCGTCCTGTACGCGACCGTTGTGCGGTTCGGAATGTTCGACTCCGTACCCGTCGCGTATTCCGTCGTGCTGAACTCGCTGAACGACGGTTTCGTCGTCGTTAACACCGATATGGAGTGTCTCGACGCGAATCCGGTCGCGATAAAACTGTTTCCCGGCATCGAGCGGTGCCGCAACGGCATACCGGTTACGAATCTTGAGAGCTGGCCCGCCGCGCTCGCCGACATCGGCGCGCTCGACCTCGACGTCGATACGGAATTTTCGCTCGCGCACGGAGACGAAGAGCGGACGCTGTCCGCGGCGGCGGACAGCGTTACCGAGCGAGGCAAGCTGCTCGGGTACGTTTTCGTATTCCGCGACGTTACCGAGAACCGCAGACTCCTGCTTGAGCTTGAAAAGGCGGCGCACACCGACGGACTGACAGGGCTTTACAACCGCAGGCATTTTATGAAACTCGCGGCTATGGAGTTTGAGAAAGCGAAGCGGCTCGGTCTCCCCTGTTACGCGATGATTTTCGACATAGACAAGTTCAAGAACGTCAACGATACATACGGACACCACGCCGGAGACGCGGTGCTGTGTCAGATTTCTGCCACGGTGACGGCGACGATTCGCTCGTACGACCTTTTCGCGCGATACGGCGGCGAGGAATTTTCCGTTCTGCTGCAAGCCGCTCCGGACGCGGACGGGGCAATAGCCGCAAATTTAGCGGAGCGTATCCGCATCGCGGTCGCGTCCGCGCCGGGCGTGTTCCACGGCATTACGATACCGGTCACGCTGTCAATCGGCGTAGCTTCCGGCAGCGAGGTTGACACGCTCGACGAGCTGTTGCTCCGCGCGGACACCGCGATGTACAAGGCGAAGGACTCCGGGCGCAACAACGTAGTTGTTTACGAGCAAATGCAGGTATAATAACCGGCGTCCCGGTAAAAGCCCGTGCGGTCAGCGGATAATACAATCACGGAGAACGATATGCACCGCAAACTTTTCGCGTTATACGGCGACCTCGTCGCTGTTATCAGCCGCTGAAGCAGACGCACAGGCTTCAGCGGCTGATAAATAGTGCAGATAACTCAAGGTCAGGCGGAGCGGTTACGCCGCGTACTGCGCCGTGTCAGCGCGCCATCAGGCGCGTTACCTGTGCCGGTCTGCGGGCGACGCTCCGCCGACCAAGCTGAAAATAACAAATGTGAGGTCAGTCTATGGAACTCGATAAGGTGTACGACCCGCGCTCCGCGGAGCCGGAAATATATAAATACTGGGAAGACAATAACCTTTTCCGCGCTGAAGCAGACCCGGATAAGCCGCCGTTTTCAATCGTAATCCCGCCCCCGAACGTCACGGGGCAGCTGCACCTCGGACACGCGCTCGACAACACGGTGCAGGACGTTTTGACGCGCGCGAAGCGTATGCAGGGCTACGCCGCAGTGTGGGTTCCGGGAACCGACCACGCGGGAATAGCGACGCAAATCAAGGTCGAGGAGGAGCTTCGGAAAGAGGGATTGACGCGGTACGACCTCGGGCGCGAGAAGTTTTTGGAACGCGTGTGGGCGTGGAAAGACAAGTACGGCGGGCGCATAATCGAGCAGCTGAAGCTGCTCGGCTCGTCGTGCGACTGGTCGCGCGAGCGTTTCACGATGGACGACGGCTGCTCCCGCGCGGTGCGCGAGGTGTTCGTGCGGCTGTACGAAAAAGGCTTGATTTACAAGGGCAACCGCATAATCAACTGGTGTCCGCACTGCACGACCGCGCTCTCCGACACGGAGGTCGAACACGAGGAAACCCCCGGTCACTTCTGGCACATAAAATACCGCGTTAAAGATACGGACGAATACGTCGTCGTCGCGACGACGCGCCCGGAGACAATGCTCGGCGACACGGCTGTCGCGGTCAACCCGAACGACCCGCGGTACGCGCATCTCGTCGGAAAGACCGTGATTCTGCCGCTCGTGAACCGGGAAATCCCGATAATCGCGGACGATTACGTCGATACGGATTTCGGCACCGGCTGCGTGAAAATCACGCCGTGCCACGACCCGAACGACTTCGAGGTAGGTCAGCGGCACAATCTTGAGCAGATTCTCGTGATGGACAACGACGCGCGCATTATCAACGGCGGCGTGTACGACGGTCTCGACCGGTACGACGCGCGCAAGCGAATCGCCGCCGACCTTGACGCGCTCGGTCTGCTCGGTAAAATCGAGGAACATTCGCACAACGTCGGCAAATGCTATCGCTGCGGCACGACGGTCGAACCGATTACGTCGCCGCAGTGGTTCGTAAAAATGGCTCCGCTCGCGGAACCGGCGATTGACGCGGCGCGCGGCGGGCGCGTAAAGTTCGTGCCGGAACGGTTTACCAAAACCTACCTCAGCTGGATGGAAAACGTGCGCGACTGGTGCATCTCGCGTCAGCTCTGGTGGGGGCACCAAATCCCCGCGTGGACGTGCGCCGACTGCGGGCACATCACGGTGTCGCGCACCGACCCGGACGCGTGCGGGCATTGCGGCAGCGCAAAAATCGAGCGCGACCCGGACGTGCTGGACACCTGGTTTTCCAGTGCGCTCTGGCCGTTCGAGGTGTTCGGCTGGCCGGACAAAACGTCCGAGCTTGACTACTGGTACCCGACGACGGTCGTCACGCCGGGGTACGACATAATATTCTTCTGGGTCGCGCGTATGATTTTCTCCGGGGTGGAGCAAATGGGCGACGTGCCGTTCCGCACGGCGTATATCCACGGTTTGGTGCTTGACGCGAACGGCAAAAAAATGCATAAGTCCGCGGGCAACGGCATCGACCCGCAGGAGATGATTGATAAATACGGCGCGGACGCGCTGCGTATGAATATGATTACCGGAAACTCGCCCGGGAACGATATGCGCTTTTACACGGAGCGGTGCGAAGCGATGCGCAACTTCGCGAACAAGATTTGGAACGCGTCGCGGTTCGTGCTTATGAACCTCAAAATCAGCGAGATTTCGCTTCCGGACACGCTCGACGCCGCCGACAGGTGGATTCTCACAAAGCTGAATGAAACGACCCGCGAGGTAACGGACAACATCGAGCGGTTTGAACTCGGCGTCGCCGCGACGAAGCTGTACGACTTCATCTGGGACGATTTCTGCGACTGGTACATCGAGCTTACGAAGCCGCGCCTGTACAGTGAGGACGAGTCCGCGGCGACTGCGGCGCAACGCGTTCTGCTGTACACGCTCGCGGAGCTTCTGAAGCTGCTGCACCCGTTTATGCCGTTCATTACGGAGCGAATCTGGCAGTCGCTGCCCGGCGCGTCCGGCTCGATTATGGTTCGGAAGTACCCGGAATTCGACGAATCGCTGTACTTCCCCGACGACGCGGCGAGCTTCTCGCAGGTTACGGACGCGATTCGCGCCGTCCGCGCTCGCCGCGCCGAGATGAACATTCCGCCGTCGAAGCGGTCGAGTCTCGCTATCGTCGTGTCTGACGCACGGTCGGAGAGCGTGTTCGCGGCGGCGCGGGAGTACCTCAAAAAGCTCGCATACGCAACCGACGTTACGTTGCAGTCCGCAGCTCCCGATTCGCTCGGCGGACTCGTTTCCGTCGCGACCGACGCGGTGCGAATCTTTATACCGCTCGCCGAGCTTGTGGACGTTGACGCGGAGCGCGCGCGTATCGTGAAAGAGCTTGAGAAAGCGAAGTCCGAAATCGAAAAGACGGAAGCGAAGCTCCGTAACGCGGAGTTCACGTCGCGCGCGCCGGAGCAGGTCGTACAGGTCGAGCGCGACAAAATCGCGCGGCTGACCGCGCTCGCCGCAAACCTCGGGGAGAGTCTGAAAGGATTATAGGGCAGGTTAATTATGAAACAAATCAACGCGGTCAACTTCGCGCCGTTTGGCGGCAAGGGCGCGTTCGCGAGCGAAGCCGCGCGCGACAGTCTGCGGCTTATGAGTGAGCGAACCGCCTGCAACACGGTGATATTCACACCGTCCGGCTTTCAGGAAACGCCGCAGAGCGAGAAAATCACGTTCGGCTCCGAGTGGAATATGCCGGACTCCGAACTTTCCGGGATGACGCGCTTCGCGCAGTCGCTCGGTCTGGACGTTATACTGAAGCCGACGGTTAACTGCCTGAACGGCGTCTGGCGCGCGTTCGTCAACTTCTTCGACAACGAGGTTCCGCCGGAGCCGAAGTGGTCGGAGTGGTTCAAGTCGCACATCGCGTTCCACACGCACTACGCGAAGCTCGCGCGGGAAACCGGCTGCGTTATGTACATTACCGGCTGCGAAATGGTTATGGCGGAACGCAAAAGCGAACACTGGCGCGAGCTTGTGTCGCTCTGCCGCGAAGCGTCCGGGCTTCCGGTGAGCTACAACACCGACAAGTATCAGGAGGACGCGGTGGACTGGTGGGACGCGGCGGACGTTATTTCGTCGAGCGGGTACTATCCGTTCGGTTCGTGGAAAACGCAGCTCGACAGAATCGAAGCCGTCGTTAAGCGGTTCGGCAAGCCGTTTTTCTTCGCCGAAATCGGCTGTATGTCAGCCGCGGGTTCCGGCGACGTGCCGAACGACTGGCAGGCGGGCGGCGACCCGGATAACGGTGAGCAGGCGCGTTGGTACGGCGAGATGTTCCGAGAGACTTCGGCGCGCGACTGGGTCGGCGGATACGGACTCTGGTCGTGGCAGGGCAGCCTGTCCGACGCGGACGAAAAGGGATACTCGCTGTACGGCAAGAGCGCGGAAGAGGTAGTGCGCGAGTGGTTCGGCAAGGCGCGGACAAAATGAACGCGGGCGGTGTCGCCGCGCTGATAATAACCGGCTTAATAGGTTTACTGCTCGTCTCGATGGGAATCGTACTGCTCACCGGACGCGGCGCGTTTCTGATTGCGGGCTACAACACTATGTCAAAGAGCGAGAAAGCGAAGTACGACGCCGCGGCGTTGTGCAGGTTTATGGGCAAAATCCTGCTTCCGATAGGTCTGCTCACGCCGTCCGTCGCGCTCGGCGCGATATACGGTATTTCGTGGGTGCCGTCCGCGTATATCGCGGCGACGGTCGCGCTCGTGGTATTCGCGGCGGTTTACGCGAACACCGGCAACAGGTTCAGGAAGTAAGCGTTTTGCATTAAATCCGTAACGGAGGTTAAAATGAAAGCGGTATGGGAGATATTTGAATAACTTTATGGGTAAAAACACGCTTTATATCATAATCCCCTGCTTCAACGAGGAGGAGGCTCTGCCGCTGACCGCCGAGGTTATGCGCGACAAGCTGCGCGCGCTTACCGCCTCCGGTAAAATCGACGCGGACAGCCGTATTCTGCTCATCGACGACGGTTCGCGCGACAGGACCTGGGAGATAATCTCCGGGCTCTCGGCGGACGGCGCGGAGTTCTGCGGGCTGAAGCTGTCGCGCAACCGCGGGACTCAGAACGCGCTCTGCGCCGGTTTTGAGTACGCGCGTCCGAGGGCGGACGCGGTCGTCTCGACCGACGCGGATTTGCAGGACGACCCGGACGCGATTGACCGTATGGTGGACGCACACCGCGCGGGGGCGGACGTAGTCTACGGCGTGCGCTCCCGCCGCGACAAGGACACGTTTGCGAAGCGGTTCACCGCGGAGTTTTTCTACAAGATTATGCGGCTTCTCGGCAGCGAGTCTGTGTTCAATCACTCCGACTTCCGGCTGCTGTCGCGCCGCGCGCTCGACGCTATGTCGGAATACGGCGAGGGCGATATGTTTATCCGCGGAATCACGCCGCTTATCGGCTTCAAGTCCGCCGTCGTCGAATACCGGCGCGGCGAACGCAACGCCGGTACGACGAAGTACAGCTTCGCGAAGCTGCTCGCGCTCGCGATGAACGGCGCGACAAGCTCGGGACTGAAGCCGGTGCGGCTCGTCTCGGTCACGGGCGGAGTACTGGTGCTGCTCTCCGCGCTGTACCTGATTGCGGGTCTCGTTTCAATCGCGTTCGGCGCGGAGTTCGGACTTGCGAACGTCCTGCTGTTCTCCGTGTGGTTCCTCGCGGGGCTTACGCTCGCCGGGGTCGGAATCGTAGGCGAATACGCGGGACGCGCATTTATGGAGGCGAAACGCCGTCCGCGCTATCACATAGAGGCGGCGGTCAATCTTCCGGAAGACAGGGGCGGCAATGAAAACTAAACTCGCGGCGGCAAGGCACGGTATCGACCTGACCGAGGGCGGCATACCGAAGCTGCTTATGCGGTACGCGCTGCCGTTTCTGATTTCCGGGCTGATTTCGTCGCTGTACGGACTCGTCGATATGTACGTTATCGGGCGGTACTGCTCCGACACCGGTATTATCGCCGGCGTGGGCACCGGAACGCAGGTTATGAACATCGTATACACCGCCTCTATCGGTATCGGCACCGGCGGCACGGTACTTATCGGGCGCAGAATCGGCGAGGGCGACCGCGTCGCGAGCGCGAAAGCGACCGGCACGTTCATTAGCGCGGGCGCGATTGTATCCGTCCTGCTGCCCGCGCTTATATATATTTTCTGCAACCCGCTGCTCGACCTGCTGAGAACGCCGCCGGAAGCGCGCGAGTCCGCGCGGCTCTATGTGATGTACGTCACAACGGGCGTTCCGTTCGTGCTTATGTTCAACTTTCTCGGCGCGATTGCCCGCGGTCTCGGCAACTCGCGAACGCCGAGTATCGTCGGCGCGGCGGGCTGTATTCTGAATATCGCGCTCGACTTTCTGTTCACCGGCGCGCTCGGAATGCGCGAAGTCGGCGTCGCCGTCGCGACCGCGGTTTCGCAGCTGTTCACGTTCGCAGCTATCGGCATCTGGTTTCTGATTAACAAATTTCCGTACGAATTCTCGCGCCGCGACTTCAAAATCGAGAAGTACTCGCTGTTCGCCGTGTTCCGCGTCGGTATCCCGCTGTGGGCGCAGGAGCTTCTGATACACGTCTCGTTTATGATTATCACGGCGATAGTGAACGAAATGGGCGTGGTCGCGTCCGCGTCGGTCAGCATTATTTCAAAGGTGTTCGCGCTCGGGGCTATATTCCCGCAGGCAATCGGGAACGCAATCGCGGCGATAACGGCGCAGAATATCGGCGCGAACAAGCGCGCCCGCGCGTTCTCGTCGATGAAGTGGGGCATACTCTACTCGCTGATTATCGAGGCTCTGTTTATGACCTGGTGGATTATCGCACCGCATTCGATTACCTCGGCTTTCGCGGACGCGAAATCAACCCCGGAGGTAATCGACGGCGCGGCGTGGTACCTGCGCTCGTTCGCAATCGACCTCGGAATGCTTGCGTTCATATTCTGCATAAACCCGTACCTCTCCGGCTGCGGAAAGAGCTATATTTCAATGCTTCACAGTCTGATTGCGACGTTCGCGGTGCGGATTCCGCTGTCTCTGCTGTTCTCGAAACTCGCCGTGTCCGACCTCAACCACCACCTCTTTATCCTCGGACTCGCCGCGCCCGCCGCGTCCCTGCTGTCGATTGCAATCTGCGTGTTTTACGTTTTGCGGCAGCAGCGGCAATGGAAAGCTCTGCCGCTATGACCGAAAAAGAGCTGCGCTCCCTGCTCGCGCGCTACGGGCTGCGCACATCGAAGTCTCTCGGGCAGAACTTTCTTATCGGCGACGAAATACCGGGCTTTGTCGCGGACTCCGCCGGACTTACAAAGCAGACCCACGTTCTCGAAATCGGTCCCGGAACCGGCGCGATGACTCGGTTTCTCTGCGAACGCGCGGGCTTCGTCACCGCGGTTGAGCTTGACGCGAAACTTACCGCCGCACTCACGGAGACGCTCGCGGGTGCCGGCAACATTGAAATCATTCGCGGCGACATACTCAAAACGAACCTCGCGGAACTGATGAGCCGCGGTTACGGCGACCTGCGCGTCTGCGCGAACCTGCCGTACAATATAACGTCGCCGGTACTCGCGATGCTGTTCGCGTCGCGGCTTTTCGCGTCGATAACCGTTATGGTGCAGCGCGAAGTCGCGCTGCGGCTCGCCGCGAAACCGGGTACCCCGGACTACGGCTCGTTTACGCTGCTGACGCGCTACAACGCGGACGTTTCGCTGCTGCGGGACGTACCGCCGACGGCGTTTCTGCCGCCGCCGCAAGTGACCTCGACCGTCATACGGCTCGATACGCACGCTCCCCCGGACTGCGTCCGCGACGAAAAACTCTTTTTCCGTACGGTGCGCGCGTCGTTCGCGCAGCGGCGGAAAACTCTCGCGAACGCGCTGTCGGCAGGGTTTACGGAGCTTTCAAAGCCGGAAATCGAAGCCGCTATCGCGGAGTGCGGACTGCCGCCGCTCGTACGGGGAGAGACGCTGTCGCTCGAAGCGTTCGCCGGGCTTGCGGACAGGCTCTCGGCTCGGCTCGGGTAACATAAGAAAGCCGGACGTTTGCGCGTCCGGCTTCCGTTATTCCGCGGTTTCAGCTGAACATCGCGTACAGCTTGTTGAAGTCCGGGCGGCCTGCGGAGTTCATAAGATACGCGCCGCGCGTCGCGCCCGGTCGGCGCGCGCGGTTAAGCTCCGCGATAATCTGCGAGCCGGTGAGCCTGCCGACGCCGTGACCGTAGTACGACCCGTCGCCTATGTCTATGACGTTCTCGCCCTGCCACTCCGGCGTCAGCAGATTGACGTCCGGGTTCGCAAAATAGCGTCGGTCGGCGGGCAGATAGTCCGGGAACGACCGCATTTGCCCCGTCTCCGCGAGCGCGGCGGACAGCCTGTGCCAGTTCATAAGTGAAATCCCGCCCATCGCACGGTCGAACGCCGCGTCGCCCACGACGGCGATCAGCGCGCCGTAGTACACTATCTGCATTGCGGTCGCGCACTCCGTGCCGTAAGCCGCGCCGTTCCGATATATGTCGCGCACCGCGCGCGACGGCTGGACTCCGCGGCGCAGGTCGAAACCGCCGTCCGCCGTGCGGAGCCAGTACGCGGAGTTGCACCGCGACTTGCGGAACACGGCGAAGCCGAGTCCGGAGCGCGAGAGCGAGAGCGCAGAGTTTACTATTTCGCGCCGGAGCGCAAGCTCGAAGTCGAGCCGCTCTACGCTCGCGAAGTCGTACCGCGCCGCGCTCGACTCCAGAATCGCGGCGCACCTGGATTCAAGTCCGCCGCTCTGATACCGCGCCGCGGGACTGCCGTTCGGGTACGCGCCGCCTCTAATCGTTATCATTGGCCTTTCCCTCCGCGCGGTGCTTCAGCAGCGTTTGATACTCGTTTTCGTCGAGCGGCTTTTTAGGCGAGCGGAAGCGCGGCTCGATTTCGTGCTTCAGCAGCTTTGCCTCGCGGTCGTGCCGCACCGAGTACGGAACGCTCGTCGCGTTGAAGTGTTCGCCGGTCGCGTACAGATACGGACGGTTCTCGGAAAGCCACTGCAAGTACTCGGTTTTAAGCTTCTGTCTCCCCTGCTTCGTACCCGGGTCGTCGAAGCTCATCAGCTTGACCGTGAGCTGCGCGTCAAGCTCGTTTTCGCTCGTCAGGTGGTTCGCGAGGTACGACAGCGTGTTCGGGTTCGCCGTTTTGTAAAACCCCCACACTATGTCGTGTATGTTCTGACCCTTGCGGTTGCGCCTGTAAATCAGGTCGGCTGTCGTTTTCATCACGTCGTGGTCGTCGTATCCGTCGCAGAACAGCGCAACGGCGGCGTCGATTGCCGCGTCGTACTCGTCGTGTCCGCCGGACGGACCGTCCCATTCCGAGCCGGTCGTGATTATCCACTTCAGAGACTCGCCGTCCGGCTCCGGCGAGAGGTTGTCGTCGCAGAGCAGAGAGCCGTAGCGTTCCGCGCGTTTGCCGTCGCCGGACTTCATTCCGACGATTCGCATCGCGTGTTTCGCGTGCGGCGGCAGGTGCTTTGCGAGCCCCTCTTTTTCGAGTATCGGGGACAGCGTGTATATGACCGGGAAGTTCGCAGTTTTATCGGCGACAAGCGCGGCGGCGCGTTCGCGGTTAACCTGTACGGTTCTGCGATAACGCTCCCGCAGCACTCTCGCGCCGCTTTTATACCATATTCCGTTAAGCGTCCCCGGCGCGACGCGAACGGTATTGTTGTTATTCAAATTAACCGACTCCTTATCAGCTGGTTTACCCCAGTTTATTCAGAGCGCGGTGAATTTGTGAGTGGCTGCATAACTGCGCGCGCTTCGGTAAATAATAGCCGTACCGAAAAAGGAGGTGCGATTATGGCAAAGAAGAACAAGTCCAAGCCGTCGGCGTCGAACGACACGCAAACGCCAAAACCGACAAAAGCTCCGAATCAGGACTCCGCGCAGGACTCCGCGCAGGATTGCGACCGAAAGCAGCAAAGCGGTAAATAAATTGACCGCTTGCGAGACTCCGCACGCCGCGCTCCGTACCGTAAGCCCGCACAGATACGCGCCGGTTTGCTTGCGGGCGAAGCGCGGCATCGGCAAAAAATCCGCGGACGATTGTCCGCGGATTTTTTGCGTTATTTATTTGCGGTACCGGCGGCGGACGTTTCGGCAAAGCCGCGTCTTACGCCGGCGGGTTATATCAGCACTTTTTTCAGCCGCGCGAACCGCGGGAGTCCGTTTTCTTTCGGCTGCGCGAACTCGCCCTGTATCAGCGGGAGCGCGTAGTCGATGAATCGTTGCGTAACGCCGTTGCCGTCCGCGTTAATCCAGTCGCGCGGCACCTTGCTCTCGGCGTTCGCCGCGGCGGATAACGGCTTCGCCGCAAGCGCGGTTTTGTACGGACTGTCCGAAACGCGGTCGATTGCCGCCATAAAGCCGGATTTCCCCGCGAACGCCTGCTCCGCGGCGAATCTCCCGACCGCGACGGCTTCGTCAACGTCCGTTTGCGACGCGATATGCGACGCGCAGCGTTGCAGCAGCGACAGCTCTATCGCGCGGGCTTTGCACTTCAGCGCGTCTTTGAGTACGTCCGCGAGCTTCGACGCGGCTCCGCCGAGCTGCGCGTGAGCGAATCCGTCGGTGCTCGGCACCGGCGCGTCCGCGACGAAACCGCCGTCCGCGTACCTGATACCCTCTGAGATTACAATCAGTGCCTTGCCGCCGCGCGAATAAACCGCGTTTACGTCGGATTTGAACCGTTCGAGGTCGAATCCGACCTCCGGCAGGTAGACGAGATCCGCGCCCGCGCCGGTCAGCGACGCAAGTGACGCGGAACCCGCGAGCCAGCCCGCGTGTCTGCCCATCGCCTCGACGACGGTCACAGCCGGCGTGTCGTACACGCGCGAATCGAGCGCGGTTTCCGCGACGCTCGTCGCGATGTACTTCGCGGCGGAGCCGAAGCCCGGCGCGTGGTCTGTGCCTACGAGGTCGTTGTCAATCGTCTTGGGCACGCCGGCGACGCGGCATTCGTAGCCTACGCTCTCGAAATAGCGGCTGACCTTGTCGCAGGTGTCCATACTGTCATTGCCGCCGTTGTAAAAAAAGTAGCGAATATCGTACTTCCTGAACAAGCCGAGCAGCTTTTTATAGTCCGTGTCGTCCTCCTCCCGCGGCTTGAGCTTATAGCGGCAGCTTCCGAACGCCGAGGACGGCGTTCCCGGCAGCAGCGCAAGCTCCGCGCGGTCCTCCGCGCTAACGTCGAACAGCCGCCCCGCGAGCGCGCCGACTATGCCGTTCGCCGCGGCGTACACCCGCGTCACAAGCTCTGAACCGAGCGCGGCGGTGATTACTCCGTACGCGCTCGCGTTAATAACCGAGGTCGGTCCCCCGGACTGCGCGAACAGAACCGCGCCTTTTATGCTCATAATTTACCTCCGTGTAAAACGCGGCGGGAGGTTATCCCGCCGCCTTTATTGTCAGCGCGGTCGTCAAATACCGCGCGGATACGCGCTTTTTTCCGGAAAACCCACCGGCGGGACCGCTGCGAAAACGCAGCTTTGTACGAATTCGACAGCGGAGCGGATACCTTTATTCCGCTTCGGGAGTCTCGTCAGAGACTGCTTCCGCGGCTGCTTCCGCAGTCTCCGTTTCCGGAGCGGCTTCGGATACCGGAGCGTCGTCCGTATCTCCGGCGTACGCTTCGGGGTGGTCGGTATCGTAGACTACCTCGTCCGGCGTACCCGCGGCGTTATCATTCTCCGGCTGCTCGGTGAGCGCGCGAATCGAGAGCGAGACCTTTTTGTGCTCTGTATCGAGGTCTATGATTTTAACGTCCACGGTTTCGCCCTCTTTGAGTAACTCGCCGGGCGAATTGATTCTGCGTCCGGCGACAATCTGCCCGACGTGAATAAGTCCGTCAACACCGGGCAAAATCTCGGCAAACGCGCCGAACGGCATAATTTTTACGATTCTGACGCTCACAACGTCGCCGATGCCGTACTTGTCCGCGAACGGCTTCCACGGGTCAAGCGAGCGGTCTTTCACGCCGAGCGAGATTTTCTTTTTCTCCGGGTCGTAGCTTATGACGTAAACGTCAAGCTCTTCGCCGACTTTGACTACGTCCGACGGCTGATTGACGCGCGTCCACGACAGCTCCGAGACGTGCACCATACCGTCCACTCCGCCCACGTCAACAAACACGCCGTAGCTCGTAAGTGACCTGACCGTGCCGCGGTAACGCTTCCCGACCTCGATTTCTTCCCAGAACTTCGCCGCTTTGAGCTTGCGCTCTTCGCCGAACGCGCTCGAAATAGAGCCGACGACGCGGCGGCGCGGCTGATTGACCTCGGTGATGAGGAGCTTCTGCGTCGTCCCTACGAGTCCGGTAAGCGGCGAGCCTTTCGGAATTCCGGTGCGGGACGCGGGTACGAAGACGCGGATTCCGCGCACCATAACCACTACGCCGCCCTTGTTCTCCTCCGTGACCTTGCCCTCGACGACGGTTTTGTCGTTCATCGCGGTCTCGACGTCCGCCCAGTTCTTGATTGCGTCGATTCTGCGGCGCGACAGCTGAACTATCCCGTCCACGTCGTTGACGCGGATAACGAACGTCTCGATTTCCTCTCCGATTTTCGCGACGTCCTCCGGAGACTTCGACGGATCGTCCGTCAGCTCCGAGATGAGAATGTAGCCGGATTGCTTGATGCCAAGGTCAACTGTAACCTCCGTCGGAGTGATCGCCGCGACGATTCCGATGACTTTGTCGCCGGTTCGCAGCGTCTTTATGGATTTTTCGAGCATTTCCTCAAAGGTAGGCTCTTCGGTCAGCACTTCTGATTTTTCCGCGGGTTCGGCGGCCTCCGCAAGCGCGGGTTCCTCGCCTGCCGCGGAATTCACCTCCCCGGTGATATTTTCCGCCTCTTCGGCGACGGTTCCCTCGTTCTGGATTTCTGCTTCGTCTAACATCTTACGGTTGACCTCCTTAATTATGCGCGCCGGAACCGAGGCTCCGGCTGTAACGCCGACGGTTATGTCTCCCGACAGTGCGGGGAGTTCGTCTGCATTCCTGACGAAATGGGTTTCCCGGCAATACAGCGAAGCAAGCTCATACAAACGGTTCGTATTCGCGCTTCGCCTGTCGCCGACGACGACCATTACATCACACTCCGCGGCGAGTTTTATCGTTTCCGTCTGGCGCAACAGTGCGGCGGCACATATTGTATCAAAGATTTGCGTATTTGTACACACTTTTTTTGCGAATTCCTGAGTTTTGTCGAAAATATCCCGCAAAAGCGTCGTCTGGAACAGCACGGACTGCGGTTTTGAGGCGTTATCTCCGGAGTTCAGCCACTCCGCGTATTCCTCCGGCGACCCGAAAACAAGCGTGCTCTCCGCGTATCCCGCCGATGCTCTGACCTCCGCGTGGTCACGCTCGCCGATGATTACCGGGACTCGCCCCGCGCCGTCCGCCGCCGCGACGAGTTCGTGTATCCGCGCGACGAACGGGCAGGTCGCGTCCGTAACCGTCAGGTTCCGCGCGTCAAGAGCGGCGTACTCTGCGGGCGACACGCCGTGCGAGCGGATAACGACCGCCGCGCCGTCCGGAATGTCCTCGACGCTTTCGGCGGATAACGCGCCCGCCGCAGCAAGCTCGTCCGTCGCCTCGCGGTTGTGAATCAGCTTACCGAGCGTCCGCGTTACCGGGTATTTTCCGGCGGCTTCGAGACACATACGCACCGCGCGCTCGACTCCGAAGCAGAAGCCCGCGCTTTCCGCCGTTATAACCCTCATTCGGCAAGTTCCCGGATTTTCCGCATAAGCTCCTCCGACGCGGCGGAATATTCTTCCGGCGCGAGCCTTTTGCGCTCCGGGTTCACGAAATACGGCTCGCCGATAACGACAGTATTCCTCGAAAACAGCCGTTTCTTCCGCGGAATGAACACCGGCACGACCGGCAGACCGAGCTTGTCGGCGAGCTTCACGGCTCCGGCTTTCGCCGCGACGCTCTCGTCCGCGGAAACGCGGTGTCCCTCCGGAAAGATACCGATTTTGCCGCCCGCTTTCAAATGCGCCATACACTCTTTCACCGGAGCCATATCTGCGATACTGCGGTCAACGCGAATCATTCCGATTGCGCGCAGAAATGCGCCGACGACCGGGACGCGGAACATTTCAGCTTTCGCAAGTATGCGGAGATGACTGCGCCGCCCGGTTATGTTGAACAGGAAAAACGCGTCGATATTCGACGTATGGTTCGCGCAGACGATGCAGGCTCCGGACGGAGCGCGGTCGCGTCCGACATACCTCGGTCGTCCGAAAACCCACAGCAGAAACGTCAGCACCGGGTAAAAGAATCTGTAAACCTTATACGTTTTCGGCGAGCTTGTGTTCATCTGAGCCGCTCCGCAATGATTTTTCGCAGTACCTCGAAGCTCTCGGGCAGCGTAAGCTCCGACGTGTCGAGCCGCACCGCGCCGTCCGCCTCGCGCAGAGGAGCCTCGCGGCGCGACGAGTCGTTGCCGTCCCGCGTTATAATGTCGCTCAGCACCTCGCCGTACGTCGTTTCGACGCCCTTTTCGCGCAGCTCAAGCAGACGACGCTCCGCGCGAACCTCCGGCGACGCGGTCAGGAACACCTTGACTCCCGCGGACGGCAGGACGACCGTGCCGATGTCGCGCCCGTCCATAACCACGTCCGAAGCCCCCGCGAGATCTCTCTGCGTGCCGAGCAGAAACGCGCGCACCGGCTTCAGCGCGGAAACGTCGGACGCGTACCGCGACGCTTCCGGCGTACGGATTGCGTCCGACACGTCCTCGCCGCCGAGCAGAACGCGCTGCGCTCCGTTCCCGTCGAATTCGAGCGCGATTTTAATCTCCGGCAGAAGCCGCGCTATCGCGTCCCCGTCGCGCGAACCCGTTTCTCGCCGCCGCACAAACAGCCCTATCGCGCGGTAAAGCGCGCCGGTATCGACGTGAATTATCCCGAAATCGCGCGCCGTCAGCCGCGCGAGTGTGGATTTCCCCGCGCCGGACGGTCCGTCGATTGCGATTGATTGCTGTTCCATAAAGCTCTCCGATTATTCTTGATTTGTCCCGTCCGCGCAAACGCCGTTTCCGGCGGCGAACGCCGTGCTCCACGCGATTTGCAGGTTATATCCGCCGGTGTAAGCGTCGCAGTCGAGTATTTCCCCGGCGAAGTGCAGTCCAGGTACGAGCTTCGACTCCATTGTGCGCGGGTTGACTTCGGCGGCAGAAACGCCGCCGCGAGTGATTATCGCCTCGTCAACCGGGCGGGTACCCGAAATCTCAACCTCAAACGCACGGAGCAGCGCGGCTGTTCGCAGCCTTTCCGCGCGTGTCACCGAGTTGCACTTCTTGTACGGGTCGATTCCGCTTCGCCGGACGAATATGGGTATCATAAGCCGCGGCAGCAAGCCGCCGAGCGCGTTGCGGAAGTCGCGGTTCGCGCTTCCCGCAAGCTCGCGGACGAGCCGCGCGTCAAGCTCGCCGTCGGGAATCGCGGGTTTCAGGTCGAATACCGCGCGGTACGGGAAGCTCCGCATATGCGCCGAGGCGGACAGCACGAGCGGTCCCGACAGTCCGAAGTGCGTGAACAGAGCTTCGCCGAAGTCGTCGAACACCGGCTTGCCTTCCGCGCCGTACACGCGCAGCCGCACGTTTTTCAGCGACAGTCCCTGCATCTCGCCGCAGTCCGCGTCCGGCGACACGAGCGGCACAAGCGACGCGGATGTCGCCGTCACCGTGTGTCCGAGTGCCGTCGCCAGCCGGTATCCGTCGCCGGTCGAGCCGGTTTTCGGGTACGACAGCCCTCCGGTCGCGAGTATAACGGAGCGGCACGGCACCTTTTCGCCGCCCGCCGTGACCGACGCGATACGTCCGTCCGCGGTTTTAACGTCCGTGAGCTTCGCCCGCGAGGTCGCAACGCCGAGCCTGACGCACTCGCCGGCGAGCGCGTCCGCAATGTCGTTCGCGTCGTCCGACTGCGGAAAAACGCGCCTGCCGCGCTCGGTTTTGAGCGGCACCCCGAGTTTTTCAAAGAAATCCACAGCCGCGGACGGCGGGAAGCCGTACAGCGCGGATTTCAGGAACTTTTCCCCCGACGCGACGTTTCGCAGAAACTCCCCGACCGCGCAGTCGTTTGTGACGTTGCAGCGACCCTTGCCGGTTATCCGGAGCTTGCGTCCCGGGATTTCGTTAGGTTCGGCTATCAGCACGGACAGTCCGCGCCGCGCCGCCGTAACCGCGGCGAACAGTCCCGCCGCGCCGCCGCCCGCGACTACCGCGTCAAACGTCGGGCTTGTCATAAACGCCGTACTCTTTCCACACGGATTCAAGCTGCTCGAAATTTGCGTACACGTCCACGCTCGACTTCGCGGAAACCGCGACGATAAGCGCGGTCACAAGGCTCATCGGCGCGGTCAGCGTGTCCACGAACGACAGCATATCGCTCCGCGCGAACAGCGCGACGTCCGACTGCTTCGCAACCGGCGACTCCGCGCTGTCCGTAACCGCGATGACCGACGCGCCGCGGTCGCGCGCGTACCGCATCGCCCGGATTGTGCGGTTCGAATACCGCGGGAACGAAATCGCGACGAGCACGTCCTCCGTAGTAATCCGCAGCAGTTCTTCGAGCACCTCGAGATAGGACGCTTCGCTTACGACGCGCACGTTCGGCAGCAGCAGGCTGAAATAGAAGCCCATAAAGTGCGCAAGCGCGCCGGACGAACGCCGCCCGATTATGTAAATATTCTTCGCGCCCGCAATTTTCGACACAACCGCGTCGAAATCCGCGGCGTTGAGATCGGCGAGCGTCTCGCGTATCTGCTCTATGTCCGACTGCAGCACTTTTCCGGGAATGTCGCCGCTCTCGAGGATTTCGCGCGCAATGTGTATCCGCTGAAGCGACGTAAGTTTTCCGCGCACCACCGACTGAAGCGCGCCGCGCATCTCGGGATAGCCGCGGTAGCCCAGCTCCTGCGCGAACCGCACGACGGTGGACTCCGAAACGCCGGACACGTCGGCAAGCCGCCCCGCCGTGATAAACGCCGCCTTGTCGTACTCCTCGATAATGTAGCCCGCAATACGCTTCTGTCCGTTCGAGAATGTATTCATACCGTCCGCGAGCGCGGTCAATATATCCTTTTCGTCGCTCATTTCATTCGCTCCTTATTGTCCGCTTGGTCGGGCAAAGCCCTCCCTGCGCTCAATATTTTTCGCCGCGCAGCGGCTCAAAAACGCCGCTGCCGTTCCGTATGCTCAAACATCGCTTGCGCTCGTTCTCACTGACGGAACGTTACTCGCGGCGGCTCGCGCATTATGCGCTCGCTCACACGGCAGCGGCTGCGGTGCGGTTGCGCCGCGCAATCGGGACTTTTGTGCGTACCGCGCAGTATGCGGCTGTTCACCGCAACGACCCTGCGCGAA
>JAITNK010000056.1 GCA_031290515.1 Oscillospiraceae bacterium | reverse complement strand
GTGGCTCTCGTTTGAACGCGACAACTGCCCTCGCTGGACCGACCCTGACCCGGACGGGAACCGGATACTTGATTACGCCGTGTATCTCTGAAACCGGAGCGGACGTCAGCGATTATTTTCGGTTGTCGCAGTTTGCGCCGACGGCGGCGGTACGCTTGTGTACCGCATACGAACGACGCGTTGAGTTACCTGCCGTCCGGCGCGGGCGGACAAGACATACAATCAAAAAGGGGAAAGCGTAACGCTTTCCCCTTTTGCTTGCCGTGAGATATTCTTTAATTGTTAATTCGCGCCAGCAGCGCGTCGGCAATGCGCCTTGCGGCGAACCCGTCGCCGTAGGGGTTTTCGGCGCGAGCCATTGCCGCGTACACTTCGGCGTCGCCGAGCAGCAGCGTAAACGCGTCGTACACGCCCTGCTCGGAGGTGCCGGCGACAAGCAGCGTTCCGGCGGCGACGCCCTCCGGACGCTCCGTCGTGTCGCGCAGAACGATAACCGGCACGCCGAGCGACGGCGCGGATTCCTGAATCCCGCCGGAGTCCGTCAGCACGAGGTACGCGCGCGCCATAAGATTGTGGAACCGGTACGCGTCGAGCGGGTCTGTGAGCAAAATGCGGCTGTGTCCGCCGAGTATTTCGTCCGCCGCCTCGCGCACGGCGGGGTTCGGGTGCACCGGATATACGAGCGTTACGTCCGGGTGTTCATCGACGACGCGGCGAACCGCGCGGAACATACGGCGCATAGGTTCGCCGAGGTTCTCCCGGCGGTGCGCCGTCATAATAACCAGCCGCTGACCGTTCAAATTTTCAAGCAGTCCGCCCGTATATCCGGCGCGGACGGTGTATTTAAGCGCGTCGATTTCCGTGTTCCCGGTGACGAATATCTTTTCGGGACGCTTGCCCTCGCGGAGCAGCGCGCCGCGCGCGGTCTCCGTCGGCGCGAAGAAAACGTCCGACAGCGAGTCGATAGCCTGACGGTTAAACTCCTCCGGGTACGGCGAGCGTATGTCGTACGTCCGCAGTCCCGCTTCGACGTGTCCTACCGGAATCCCGAGGTAGTACGCCGCGAGCGCGGACGCGAAGCTCGTCGTCGTGTCTCCGTGGACGAGCAGAATGTCCGGCTTTTCGCGTATGAGCAGTTCCCTCATTCCGGAGAGGACGCGCTCCGTAATGTCGAAAAGCGTCTGGCGCGGCGTCATAACGTCGAGATCCGCATCCGGCGTGACGCCGAACACGGCGAGTACCTCGCCGAGCATTTCGCGGTGCTGTCCGGTGACTGCGACGAACGTTTCGCAGTCCGGGCGCGACCGCAGTTCGTGGACGAGCGGACACATTTTTATCGCCTCCGGACGCGTCCCGAAGACGAGCGCGACCTTATACATACATACAATCCAAACTTTCGCCTTTTTGCGGCTTTTTCCCGGAAAGAAGCGCGTTCCCCGCGTCCTTCATAATCCGAGATACGCTTTCTGCTTATCGGTCAGCGCGTCTATGCTCAGTCCGTCGGCTTGCAGCTTTAGGCGCGCTACTTTTTCGTCGATTTCGCGGGGGACGGCGATAACTCCCGGCTTCAGCGACGCGCGGTTTTCTGCGAGATACATCGCCGACAACGCCTGAATCGAGAAGCTCATATCCATAATCTCCGCCGGGTGTCCGTCGCCGGACGCGAGATTCACGAGCCGCCCCTCGGCGAGAACGAACGCCGTTCGTCCGTCCGCGAACGTATAGCCCTTTATATTCTGACGCGCGTCAAACGACGAGACCGCAAGGGATTCGAGGTCGGTCATATTGATTTCGACGTTGAAATGCCCCGCGTTGCAGAGTACCGCGCCGTCGCGCAGGAGCGGGAAATGCTCCGCCGTGATAACGTCCGCGCAGCCGGTCGCGGTGACGAAAACGTCGCCGCGCGCCGCCGCCGCGCTCATCGGCATAACGTCGTAGCCGTCCATTGCGGCTTCGAGAGCCTTGACCGGGTCGATTTCGGTGACGACAACCCGCGCGCCGAAGCCGCGCGCGCGGAGCGCGATTCCGCGTCCGCACCAGCCGTACCCCGCGACGACGACGGTTTTTCCCGCGACGATGAGGTTCGTCGTGCGGTTAATGCCGTCCCAGACGGACTGTCCGGTGCCGTACCTGTTGTCGAACAGATGTTTGCAGTCCGCGTCGTTGACGGCAATCACCGGGAACGCGAGCGAGCCGTCCGCCGCCATAGCGCGCAGCCGGTGTACGCCGGTCGTCGTCTCCTCGCAGCCGCCCCACACGTCCGGCAGGAGATGCCGCAGCTTGCCGTGCAGCAGGCTTACGAGGTCGCCGCCGTCGTCGATTACGATGTTCGGGCGCGCTTCGAGTACGGCGGTCAGGTGGCGCGTGTACTCCTCCGGCGTTTCGCCGCGGTGCGCGTGTACGTCAAGCCCTCCGGCGGCGAGCGCGGCGGCGACGTCGTCCTGCGTGGACAGAGGGTTGCACCCGGTGACGTGCATTTCCGCGCCGAGTTCCGCGAGTACGCGGCAGAGGTACGCCGTTTTCGCCTCCAAATGCACCGAAAGCGCGATTTTAACGCCGGCAAACGGCTTCACCGCGCGGTTTTCCGCGAGTATGACGTTCAGGACGGGCATATTGCGGCGCGCCCAGTCGATTTTGCGCTCGCCGTCCGGCGCGAGGGCGGGGGTTTTAATATCGGACATTGATTGTTCTCCTTAATTTACCGCTCGGCCGGCAGAGCCTCCCGCGCTCAATACGGAGCCGCACCGCGCGTACGGATTTGCGGACAGGTGCGTTTGAGTTTGCCGCGGCTTCGGCGGTCCCGCTGCGCCGTGTCGCCCTCTTTGCCGCAGGCTTACTGCGGCGCGTTGTTTATCCGTTGTTTGCTCGTTATTATCTGTCATATTACCACACGCGCGGCGCGGACGCAAGAAATACTTATTTATTTTCGCGAAAAATCTTTACTTTACCGCGTTTTTGTGATATTTTATCAGCGATAAATAATTAGTGTCCGTCCGGTCGGGGTTTCGCACTCTGCGGAGCGCGGGGCGTTCGCCGCGTGGCGGGGTTGGGTTTCGCTCATTGCGATGAGCGGGGCGTTTTTCGCCGCGGGCAACTTGCGCCGCTTGCGAGCGGCGCGGCGCCCAGAGGGGGCGGCTCAAACGCCGCTCGCCCCCTCTCTGCACTCTCCCCTTGGCTAAGGGGAACGAAAGTCGCGCTCACGCTGTTCGCGCAGGGTCGTTGCGGTGAACAGCCGCACTGTGCGCGGCGCGCAATTGGAGATTGCGAGCGCGGCAGTTTCAGCTGTGTGGAGAGCCGTCGCAGACGGCTCCGCCGCGAGTAACGTTCCGTCAGCGAGAACGAGCGCAAGCGACGTTTGAGCCGTACGGAACGGCAGCGGCGTCAAATTCGAGCTTTGCGAGAATTTATTGAGCGCAGGGAGGGCTTCGCCCGACCAAGCGGTAAACGAAAGGAACGCAGTGACTGATAAACTATCCGCAATTGAACAGCGGTATGCCGAGACCGAGGAAAAACTGCGGCAGCCGGAAACTTATAACGACGCGAAGCTCTCGGCGAAGCTGAACCGGGAGCTTAAAGAGCTTGCGCCCGTGGTCGCGGCTTTCCGCGAGCTGAAACGGTATCAGAAGCAGCTTGCCGACGCGCTCGAGCTTGTGTCCGACCCCGAGCTGCGCGAGCTTGCGAAGGACGAAATCGACTCCGCGAAGGAGAACATCTCGCGCGTCGAGGAAGAGCTTAAAATTCTGCTGCTGCCGAGCGACCCGAACGATTCCCGCAACGTTATCATTGAGATTCGCGGCGGCGCGGGCGGCGACGAAGCCGCGCTTTTCGCGCACAGCCTTATGCGTATGTACACGATGTACGCCGAGACGCGCCGCTGGAAAACCGAGGTCGCGTACATTAACGAGACGGAACTCGGCGGACTCAAAGAGGTCAGCTTCATCATCGAGGGGGACGGCGCGTACTCCCGGCTCAAGTTCGAGTCCGGCGTTCACCGCGTACAGCGCGTGCCGGATACGGAAAGCTCCGGACGCATACACACGTCCACCGTCACCGTCGCGGTGCTTCCGGAAATGGAGGAGCTGGAGTTCGCGATAAACCCGCAGGACTTGCAGATAGACACGTTCCGGTCGAGCGGCGCGGGCGGTCAGCACGTCAACAAAACCGAGTCCGCAATCCGCATAACGCACCTGCCGACCGGCGTCGTCGTCGAGTGTCAGGACGAGCGCAGTCAGCACAAGAACAAAGACCGCGCGATGAAAATCCTCACGTCGCGCCTGTACGAAGCGGAGCAGGAGCGGCAGACCGCCGTCAACGCCGCCGAGCGCAAGAGCCAGGTCGGCACCGGCGACCGCAGCGAGCGGATTCGCACCTACAACTTCCCGCAGGGGCGCGTCACCGACCACAGAATCGGGCTGACGCTCTACAAAATCGAGCAGATACTGAACGGAGCCGCGCTCGACGAGGTCATCGACGCGCTCGTTATGGCGGACCAGGCGGCAAAGCTTCAGTCGCAGGGCGGCTGAAGCTTTGCCGAATTGTGAATCGGGGGACGCGGGGACGTTACTGCAACGCGTCTGCCGCCGCGGTGAATCGAGTGTCGGAGCGCAGCGCGTCGAACGCCGGGCGGGAGAGCGATTCGCGGAGCGTTCCGCAGGCGGTCTCGCCGAAGAATCGCGGCTGTCCGTTGGTACTTATCGTGAACAGCGTCGTGTGCTGACTGTAAACCGGGTATTTCTGATCCATCAGGTCGATAACCTCCGACACCTTGTCGATTATATCGTCGAACTGTCGCGCTAAGTCCGCCGCGCGCTCAATATGCGCAAGCGCGTTTTCCGTGCCGCCGAGCGCAAGCGACAGTTCGGCGCACTGCGCCGACATTTTCGCGAGCGGCTCCGCGAACACCTTATAGTCCCCGGTGTCGATTACCGTGTCCGCGACGGCGATTGCGGTCTCGAGCCGTTTGAGCTTTTCCTCCGGCGTAAACCCGCAGCCGAATTCGTCGTCAAAGTCAACCATACAAGCGACCGCGTCCAGTATCCATTCAAAGCAGTTGCGAACTTCAATCTCCGTCTCCTGCACGCGCCGCTTGCCGCGCAAAAACCGGAAATACGTTTCGCGTCTGATACCGTTGTATTTCGGCAAAAACTCCGCGACGCGCTCGTCCTCGCCGAGCTTGAACAGGTGTTCCATAAGCCCCGCGCGCGCGTCTCCCCGCCGACCTTCAGCCGTGCTGCGTTCAAGGATTTTCTCCTCCAGCCGGACGGCTTCGCGCAGCAGCGGCTCCGCCTCGTCCTTCGGCAAGGCGTCGGCGACGACCGAGAGACGGTACGCGAACTCGTGCGTGATGATGTCGTCGTCGGGGTATTCGGCGTACAGCTCGCGGTAGATTTCAACGTTTTCGCGGTGCCGCCCGACGCGCTGATTCTCGCGGATTTGCACCCACGCCCGCTCGTACCGCTCCTGTCTGCGCTCCTCGTCCACGCCGAGCAGCACGTCCGTCGTCACGCCGAGAAGCGACGCGAGCCGCGGCAGCAGCGTTATATCCGGGTACCCCTCGCCGCGCTCCCACTTTGAGACCGCCTGAAACGACACGCCGAGAGCGTCCGCGAGCTGCTGCTGCGTCCTGTCGGCGGCGCGGCGCAGATTTTTAATCGTTTTCGCTATGTTCATTATTCACTCCTTCAGTGCAAAGCACTTTGCCGTTCCGCACTCGCGCCGCCGCGCGCGCGGCGTGAAACATACGGATTCTACTTGCTTTTTGTCCCGGGTAAGCGTATGATAACATACGGAGACGCGCCAATCAATAACCGCGTCGGTTATCGCGCTAATCATTTGGTTGAATTTTTCTACGGAAAGGGCGGCGGACAATTGACGGTCAAACGGGCGGCGGCGGTTCTCCGGGCGGGCGGCATTGCGCTTATTCCGACGGAGACGGTGTACGGACTCGCGTGCGACGCTTCGGACGCGGCCGCGGTCGCGCGGCTCTTCGCGCTCAAAAACCGTCCGCCGGACAAGCAAATTTCCCTGCTCGTCGCCGCGCCGGAGCGTATCGCGGACGTCGCCGACGACATTCCGGACGACGCTTTCGCGCTCGCCGCGCTGAACATAACTCTCATTCTGAACGCGAAACCCTCCTCATTCGCAGACGCGTTCCCCGCGCGGGCGGAGCGGACGCCGCGCGCGGGTCCGGCTTCGCCCTGCCAAGCGAACAAGCGCACCGTCGGCGTTCGCGTACCCGCGCACCCGGTTGCGCTCGAACTGCTGCGGCTGTGCGGCTTCCCTCTCGCCTGCACGTCGGCGAATTTGTCCGGTGAACCCGCTCCGACGACGCTCGCGGACGTTGACGCGCAAATCATCGCCGGCACCGACTGCGCGCTCGACGGAGGAGACTGTGCGTCCGGCGAGGCGAGTACGGTGCTCGATATGACCGCGGAGCCGTACACGATACTGCGGCGCGGAACCGTCACGCGGCGGGAGATTGCGCGCGCCGCCGCCGGACGCGTCGCAGGGCTTACGGTCGTCGGGCTTACCGGCGGCAGCGGCTCCGGGAAAACCACCGCGCTCCGCGTACTGCGGTCCCTGGGCGCGCTCGCGCTTGACTGCGACGCGGTGTACCGTGAGCTGCTCGGAAGCGACGCGGCAATGCTCGCGGCGATTGCGGAGCGGTTCCCGGGTACCGTCGCGGACGGCGGACTCGACCGCGCGAAGCTCGCGGAGCTTGTGTTCACGGACGAATCCGCGCTCGCCGACCTCAACGCGATTACGCATCCGCGCGTCGCGGCGGAGTGCCGCGCAAGGCTTGACGCTTACGCAGGCTCCGGCGGCAGGCTCGCCGTCATCGACGCGATTGCGCTATGCGAGGGAACCCTCGGCAAGACCTGCGACTTCACGGTCGCCGTCGCCGCGCCGCGGGAAGCGCGTATCGCCCGCATAATGCTCCGCGACGGGCTTTCCCGCGAAGCGGCGGAGCGCAGAATCGCAGCGCAGAAGCCGGACGCGTACTTCGCGGAACGCTGCGACTTCGCGCTCACAAATGATTTCGTGACGGAGGAACGGTTCGCGCAGGCGTGCGAAGAGTTTTTTCGCCGTGAGATATGACCCGCTACCCGACAGCGCAATAAATACAACAAAGGAAGGTAAAACTATGCCGCCGAGAAAAAAACCAGAAGCGAACAAAGAGGGCGTTCAGTCGCTGCACCACACAATCGCCGAGCCGCCGAAAAACGACGATGCGCCGCCGAAGAAAACCGCCGGAAAACCCGAACTCCTGCTCACCCGCAAAAACGCGTTCGACATTCTCACCACGGAGCAGCTCGCCGCCGCGCAGACCTACTGCGAGGGCTATAAGGCGTTCCTAAACAAGGCGAAGACGGAGCGCGAAGCCGTCGCCGAGTCTATTCGTCTCGCGGAAGCCGCGGGCTTCCGCCCGATCGGCGGCGTTGACTCCGGCAAAAAGCCGGAACCCGGCGCGAAAGTTTACAAGTCGCTCGGCGGCAAGTCGCTGCTGCTCGCCGTCGTCGGCAAAAATCCGGTGACGGACGGTATTGTCTTCGCGGGGGCGCACATCGACTCCCCGCGGCTCGACCTTAAGCAGACGCCGCTGTACGAGGACGGCGAAATGGCTCTGTTCAAGACGCACTATTACGGCGGAATCAAGAAGTACCAGTGGGTCGCGCTGCCGCTCGCGCTTCACGGAGTCGTCGTCAAGACGGACGGCACCGCCGTAAACATCACAATCGGAGAGGACGAGAACGAGCCGACGTTCATCATCACCGACCTGCTTCCGCACCTCGGCAAAGACCAGAACAAAAAAACGCTCGGCGAGGCGTTTACAGGCGAGAACCTGAATATACTGATCGGGAGCCGCCCCGCCGGAGAGGAAAAGGACGCGTCGCGCTTCAAGCTGACGATTCTTGAGATTCTGTACAGCAAGTACGGTATCACCGAGGAGGACTTCCTCTCCGCCGAAATCGAGGCGGTACCCGCCGGACGCGCGCGCGACGTCGGGTTTGACCGCAGTCTCATCGCCGCCTACGGTCACGACGACAGAAGCTGCGCTTACGCGACGCTGCGCGCCGTCATCGACCGCGCGAACGCAATCGAAAAGCTCGCCGCCGCGGCTGCCGCGGCGAGTACGGCTCCGCTGCCGAAACGCCGCGGGAGACCGCCCAAGGCTCTCGCCGTCGGACTCGACACGGCGACGATTCCGGACAAAACGGTCGTCGCGATTCTCTCCGACCGCGAGGAAGTCGGCAGTATGGGCGTTACCGGCTCGCAAAGCTCCGCGCTCGAGCTGTTCGTCTCTCAGCTCGCGGGGGGACTGTGCTTCGTCGCGCAGGCGTTCGAAAAATCGTTCTGCCTGTCGTCGGACGTCTGCAACGCTTTCGACCCGAATTTCCCGGACGTTTCGGAGAAGAACAACGCCGCGCGGATTAACTACGGAATCGGCATTATGAAACACACCGGTTCCGGCGGCAAGTCGAACTCGTCGGAAGCGTCGGCGGAGCTTGTCGCGTACGTCCGCCGCATTTTCAAGGAAAAGGGCGTTATCTGGCAGATGGGCGAGCTCGGCAAGGTAGACCAGGGCGGCGGCGGCACAATCGCGCAGTATATGGCGAACCGCAACATTCAGACGATTGACGCGGGCGTTCCCGTACTGTCGATGCACGCGCCGTGGGAGGTCGTCTCGAAACTCGACTGCTATATGACTTACAAGGGAGTGCTGGCGGTATATGAAGCCTGACACGAAATCCGCAATCGAAGAATGGTTCGCGGCGCGTGAGGACGCGCTGCTCGCCGACCTCGCGCGGCTCATCGCGGTGAAGTCGGTGAACGCACCGCCGGAGGGCGGCGCGCCTTACGGCAGACAGTCCCGCGCCGCGCTCGACGAGTCGCGGAGAATACTGAAGTCTCTCGGGTTTGAGACTTCGGTTTTCCGCGACTGTATGGCGATAGCCGACCTTGCCGTGCCGGACGGCGCGACGCCGGAGGTCGGACTGCTCGTCCACGTTGACGTGGTTGCGGCGACGGGCGGCGGCTGGACGGAAAGCCCGTGGAAAGCCGACGTTCGCGGCGGCAGACTTTACGGCCGCGGCGCGACGGACAACAAGGGTCCCGCCGTCGCGTCGATGTACGCGCTCGCCTGCGCGAGGGACGTTGCGGCGCGGCTCGGACTTACGGTAAACGGCGGCGCGCGGATTATCGTCGGCTCCGCCGAGGAAATCGGCTGCGTGGACATAGGACGCTATCTCGCGGAACACGACGCGCCGCGGAACACGTTCGCGCCGGACGCGAACTACCCGGTCGTCAACGTCGAAAAGGGACGGTTTACGCTGTCGTTCGGGCGCAAACTCGAAATCACGCCGGAGCAGCTCTCCGGCGGCGCGTTCGTCCGCGGCTTCACCGGCGGCGGCACGTCGAACATTATCCCGCGCGAATGTTCCGCCGTCGTCGCGGGGCTGCCGCCGGAGCAAATCGCGCCGTTTCTGACGGAGTACACGGAAAAAACCGCGGTCAAGTTCACCGCGGAAGCCGTCTCCGGCGGCGTGAAAATCGACGCGTACGGCGTTGCGTCGCACGCGTCGCGTCCGGAGGACGGCAACAACGCGCAGACCGCGCTCACCGCGCTGCTCGCCGCGCTGCCGCTCGCGGACTGCGACAGCACGCGGACGCTCCGCGGACTCGCGAAGCTGTTCCCGCACGGCGACGATTACGGCGGAGCGGTCGGAATCGCCGCTTCGGACGCGGTCTCCGGCAGGCTTACGCTCGCGTTCACAATGCTCTCGCTCGACGAGACGACGGTTAACGCGACGTTCGACGCGCGCACTCCTAAAGTCTCGGATTCGCAGGACATTATCGGCATTTCGACCGCGGCGGTGGAGAAAGCCGGGCTCACGGTTACGAATTCCGGCGCGACGCGCTGCCACGTCACGGACGCGGACTCGCCGTTCGTCAGAACTCTGCTTGAAATCTACGAGCGGTACACCGGGCTTCCCGGCGAATGTCTCGCGCTCGGAGGCACGACGTACGCGCACAATATTGAGGGCGGGGTCGCCTTCGGCTGCGAAATGCCCGGCGTTGACCACAGAATCCACTCCGCAGATGAGTTTATCCCGGTCGAAACTCTGCTTACGAGCGGCAAAATGTTCGCGGAGGCGGTGCTGCGGCTGACAGACGCGCCGCTGCGCGGCGATGACACGCCGATTTAGAATTAGAACTGCGGAGCAGGCTGCGCCGCGTCGGCGCGTATGAACTGCCGGACGGCGCAACGGTCCCGGATTTGAGCTTTCCGAAGCTGCAAAGGACGACTTCAGGTATACCGTGAACAGAAAACCCGCGTATGCGGAGCCGGCACTGCGAGCAGGCGACACGGTACGGGTTTTGTACAAAATTTAGCGGCGGCTGAATCAGCCGCCCGCGCGGGGCGCAAGATACATAGCTATACAGATAAGCACGGCGGGTAGTTTTGACATACCCGCCGCGTGTATTCTCGGCGGAAACAAAAGCGAATGCGGGAAACGCTTATTTTCTGCCTATATATTCGGTCTTCAAAATCGCGTATTACGGCTCGCCGTTAAAGATTGTAAAAATCCTCACACTATATAGTAGAGTAATACTGTTCGCCCACCTGAGCACCAGTAGGCACCCGAGAAGATTATCAACATTGTACCACACTTTCCCGAGAAATCAACAACTGTTTCTGCGCTTCCGCCGTCTGCTGCTTTCAAATGCACACGAAACATCGCAGCCGTCGCTTACAACCGTCAGATTATTAGCGGATCGCGCGCAAGCGTATTCGCGTTAATCACACCAAGCATATAGCCCAGAAAGGCATCATATCCGCGCGTCCAGCGGTATATCCCGTTTGCGATTTGAGGAACGCACAGTTCGTCAAGTTTGAATTTAGCAATTTGCAGGGAATTTTGCTGCAGATAATGCCAGTCGGCGTGACCGTCAATTATCGCCGGCACCGCTTCTCCGTCAACTACGGCGATTCGCGTGTCGCTGTCAATCACCTTGAAATTGTCGTTAACATACGGGAAATCCTGTTCGTCTTCCCCTTTAATCAGTTTTTTATGCGTTGAATTCATACCGTACAGCTTTATCTCTCTTTCAATAGCCGCGGTGACAAGCGACGGAGCGATTGCAGTATCTTTATCGAAATACCCGCGCAAAACCGCCGCCGCGTTTTTCAGCCCCGGATTGCTTTTTAGCGATTCGCCTTCCGCAAGGCAAAACGTCCACATCTCCGCATCCGGGTAAATTCCCCCGCGATTGACTCTGCCGGACGCTTGGAGCAGCGACGTCAGCGATCCAAGTTCCCGGAATCCGGTACGAAAAGAAAAATCCACTCCCGCTTCAACGCAGGACGTAGCGACCAGCGTCCAGTCGGTATCG
>JAITNK010000001.1 GCA_031290515.1 Oscillospiraceae bacterium | reverse complement strand
CTGCCGCAAGTGCCTCGGGCGCGGCAAAAAGAGCGTGGACCCGGAGCTTCTGAACACGGTACTCGCGGCGGGAGAGCTTCCGCTGTCCGACGTGGGCGAGCATCTGACCGAGGCGACGCGTCTCATCGCGAAACGCTTCTTCACGCTGATTGTGGACGACAAAGACGTTCCGAAAGCGGTGGACGCGATTATCACGGCGAATCAGACCGGCAACCCCGGCGACGGACGGATTTTCGTGCTTCCGATAAGCGAAGCATACACCGTCCGCAGCGGGGAACCGACAATCGAGGCGTATTAGGAGGCGGGATTATGACGGAGAGAGAGCGGCTGCTCGAAAAATACTCCGCGCGGGTCTACAAGAACCGCAAGGATCACATTGTACAGCTTGAGGAAACGCTCGACCCGCGGTCGATCGCGGCGAACACCCGCGCGATTCCCGGGGTTATGACGGCGAGAGGCTGCTGCTACGCCGGCTGCAAGGGCGTGGTCGTGGGTCCCCTCAAGGACGTTGCGGTTATAACGCACGGTCCGGTGGGCTGCGGCTTCTACAGCTGGGGTACGCGGCGCAACAAGGCGAAGCCGGACGAGCACACGGATAAGAACTTCGTGCCGTACTGCTTCTCGACGGATATGCAGGAGTCGGACATCGTGTTCGGCGGCGAAAAGAAGCTCGAAAAGGCAATCGAAGAAGCCGTCGCGCTGTTTCACCCGACCTGCATTATGATTTGCACGACTTGTCCGATAGGGCTTATCGGCGACGACGTTCAGGCGGTCGCCCGGCGCACCGAGGAGAAGTACGGCATTAAGGCAATCGGCTACTCGTGCGAGGGCTATAAGGGCGTTTCGCAGTCCGGCGGACACCACATCGCGAACAACGGTCTGATGAAGTACGTCATCGGCACCGGCGACAAGCAGCCGAAGACGAAATTTTCGGTCAACATACTCGGCGAGTACAACATCGGCGGCGACGGCTGGGAGGAATCGCGGATTCTGAAACGCTGCGGCATCGAGGTCGTCAATATGTTCACCGGGGACGCGTCGTACGAGTCGCTGAAGAGCGCGCACCTCGCGGGGCTGAACCTCGTAATGTGCCACCGCTCGATAAACTACATAGCCGAGATGATGAAGACGAAGTACGGCGTGGACTGGCTGAAAGTCAACTTCATCGGAGTCGGCGCGACGGTTAAGAGCCTGCGCGAGGTCGCGAAATACTTCGGCGACGCGGAGCTTTCCGCGCGCGTCGAGGATGTAATCGCGGACGAGACCGCCGCGGTTTACGACGACGTCGAGTACTACAAATCCCGGCTGACCGGAAAGACGGCGGGAATCTTTTCCGGCGGTTCTCGCAGTCATCACTATCAGACGCTGCTCGCAGACTTCGGAATGGAGACCGTCATCGCGGGCTACGAATTCGCGCACCGCGACGACTACGAGGGGCGCGAAATCATTCCGCAAATCAAAGAGGACGCGGACAACAAGAACATCGAGAGCATAACGGTCGAGCCGGACTCGGAGTTCTACCGCACGAAGTACTCGCCGGAGGAAATCGTCGCGCTTAAAGACGGCGAATACGGTATCGAGCTTGACGACTACGGCGGAATGTTCCCCGAAATGGACGACGGCGACGTCGTCGTGGACGACTATAACCACTTTGAGACCGACGAGCTTATCCGTTTGATGAAGCCGGACATTTTCCTGTCCGGAATCAAGGACAAATATTCGATTCAGAAAGCGGGAGTCTCCTCGCGCCAGATTCACTCGTACGACTATTCGGGACCGTACGCCGGTTTCCGCGGCGCGGTAAACTTCGGACGCGACCTGACTATGGCTCTGTACACAAACGCGTGGGCGTTTGTAACTCCGCCGTGGAAACACGAACCGATGCTCGAAGGCAGGATTGGAGAGTAAATAAAGTGCTTGACTTAACGCCGAAAGAGGTACTGGAGCGCACCGCGCTCCGCATAAACCCCTGCAAAACGTGTCAGCCGGTCGGCGCGATGTACGCCGCGCTCGGAGTGCGCCGCTGTATGCCGCACTCGCACGGGAGCCAGGGCTGCTGCTCATATCACCGCACCGTGCTGTCGCGCCACTTCAAGGAGCCGGCGATTGCCTCAAGCTCCAGCTTCACCGAGGGCGCGAGCGTGTTCGGCGGGCGCAGCAACATAAACACCGCCGCCAAAAACGTGTTCGATATGTACGACCCGGACGTTATCGCCATACACACGACTTGCCTGTCCGAGACTATCGGGGACGACCTCGGCTCATACATAGCCGATATGGAAATCCCGGAGGGCAAGACCGTCCTCTACTGCAACACGCCGAGCTACGTCGGCTCGCACATCAACGGCTTTTTCAATATGATGATCGGATTCATCAACTACCTCACAAAGACCACGGGAGTCAAAAACGGCAAAACCGCCGTGTTCCCGGGCTGGGTTAACCCGGGCGACATACGCGAGCTTAAGCGTATCGCGGGGCTTATGAAGCTCGATTCGATTTTCTTCCCCGACCAGTCCGGCGTGCTTGACGCGCCGATGACCGGCAAGTACGAGATGTACCCCGACGGCGGCACGACGCGCGAGGAAATCGCCGCGCTCGGCGACTGCGAAGCCGTTATCGCGCTCGGCGAAATCATCGGAATCGAGCCGTCGGAACACCTGAAAAAGAAGCACAAGGTTCCGTACACGCTGCTTCCTATGCCGGTCGGAGTAGCGCACACCGACGCGTTCGTTCTCGCGCTGCAAAAGGCGACAAAAACCGAGGTCCCGCGCGAACTTGAGGAGGAGCGCGGCAGGCTCGTCGATCTTATGCTTGACAGCCACCAGTACACCTCCGGAAAGAAAGCCGCAATCTTCGGCGACCCGGACGTCGTAATCGGACTGACGAGCTTCGCGCTCGAAACCGGTCTTATTCCGAAGTACGTCATCACCGGAACGCCGAAAGAGGAGGTCGCCCGCCGCGTCCGCGCCCTGCTCGACAGCTACGGCGTTACGGACTGCACGGTGAAAGCGAACGCGGACCTGTTCGAGCTTCATCAGTGGATAAAGAACGAGCCGGTAGACCTGCTCATCGGCTCAAGCTACGGCAAGCAGATTGCAAAAGCGGAGGACATTCCGTTTGTGCGCGCGGGCTTCCCGGTACTCGACCGTTACGGCGGAACGCTTCTGCCGGTAGTCGGCTACGCCGGCGGAATCCGCCTCGCGGAGAAGATAACGAACGCGCTTATGGACAGAATCGACCGCGACTCGTCCGACGAGGACTTTGAAGTCGTTATGTAAGGCAAAGACACACAGAGGAGGGAAAACGAATGAATACGGCGGCGCAGACAAATATTCTGACCGAAAGACAGCAGTCGGTATCGAGCGCGTCCCGGCGCAGCGTCTCGTGCGAAAAGGAGAGCGTATCCGGTTCCGTAAGCCAGCGCGCGTGCGTGTACTGCGGGGCGCGCGTCGTTCTGAACCCGATAACGGACGCATACCACATCGTGCACGGTCCGATAGGCTGCGCGAGCTATACCTGGGACATTCGCGGCAGTCTTTCCTCCGGCTCGGAAGTTTACCGCAACAGCTACAGCACGGACCTGCGCGAGACCGACATAGTATTCGGCGGCGCGAAAAAGCTCACCGCGGCAATCGCCGAGCTTATGGAGAAAATGTCTCCGCGCCCGAAGCTGATTTTCGTATACGCGACCTGTATCGTCGGCGTTATCGGAGACGATATAGAGGCGGTCTGCCGCGAAGCGGAGGAAACCTACGGTATCCGCGTGGTTCCGGTCAAGGCTCCCGGCTTTTCCGGCACGAAGTCGCAGGGGTATAAGCTCGCGTGCGACGCGATTATGACGCTTATCGCGCCGCACACCGGGCAGGCAAAGCGGTTCGGGGTAAACGTCCTCGGCGACTATAACCTGTCGGGCGAGATGTGGATTATCTCCGGATACCTGAAAAAGCTCGGAATCCCGGTAATCTCTACGATAACCGGCGACGCGTCCTACGATAAGCTGATACGCGCGCCGTCCGCGACGCTCAATCTCGTACAGTGCGCCGGGTCGTCGGAGTACCTTGCGGAGCGTATGGAGGAGGATTTCGGAATCCCGTACGTCAAGGTAAGCTTCTTCGGAATAGAGGACACGACCTCGTCGCTGCTCCGTATTGCGGACGCGCTCCGCAAACCGGAACTGCGCGCTCTCGCGGAGGAATTCGCGGCGCGCCGCACGGAGGAGATACTTCCGGTGCTCGCGAAATACCGTCCCCGGCTCGAGGGGAAGCGCGCGGCGATTTTCGTCGGCGGCGGCTTCAAGGCGATTTCGCTGATACGCCAGTTCAACGAAATCGGTATGAAAACCGTGATGGTCGGTACGCAGACCGGCAAAAAAGCCGAGTACGAGGTGATAGAGACGCTCGTCGGCGACGAGTGCGTCATACTCGACGACGCGAACCCCGCGGAGCTTGAAAAGTTTATGCAGGAACAGGGCGCGGACATTCTCGTCGGCGGGGTCAAGGAGCGTCCGCTCGCCTACAAACTCGGCGTGGCGTTCTGCGACCACAACCACGAGCGGAAACACCCGCTCGCCGGGTTCGAGGGAATCGCGAATTTCCTCGCGGAGATTCACCGCTCGATAAACAGTCCGGTCTGGAAGTATGTAAAGGAGTGAGCGAATGAACGGAAAACAGTCGCCGAACCTCGTAAACCTTGACGTTAACCCGTGCAAAATGTGTATGCCTATGGGCGCGGTCACGGCGTTTTACGGTATTCGCGGCGCGATGACTATACTGCACGGAAGCCAGGGCTGCGCGACATACATTCGCCGCCATATGGCGACGCACTATAACGAGCCGGTGGACGTCGCGAGCTCGTCGCTCACCGAGCAGGGAACCGTGTTCGGCGGAGAGGCAAATCTGCTGAAAGGTCTCTCTAACCTTATAGCGCTTTACCGTCCGGAGGTTATCGGCGTATGCACGACCTGCCTCGCGGAGACGATAGGCGAGGACGTTCCGGCGATTACGCGCCGCTTCCTTGAGGCGCACCCGGACTGCGAAGCGAAGATTATAACCGTCGCGTCGCCCGGGTACGGCGGGACGCAGAACGAGGGTTTCTTCGCGTCCCTGCGCGCAATAGCGGAGCAGACGGTCGTTCCGTCTCCGCCGAACGGCAAGGTGAATATCATTACGCCGCAGCTCTCTCCGGCGGACACGCGCTTTCTGAAGAGCTTTCTCGCCGAATCGGGGCTTGACTGCATACTGCTGCCCGACCTGTCCGAAAACCTCGACGGCGCAACGGAAAAGCGTTATCAGCGGCTCAAATCCGGCGGCACTCCGATTGAGGAAATCGGCAAAATGGCGGGCGCGCGTATGACGCTCGAGTTCTCGGAGTTCCCGCGGGACGGGCAAAGTCCGGGCGCGTTCCTGCGCGACAAGTTCGGCGTTCCTCTGACGCATCTGCCGCTGCCGGTGGGACTGCGCGGAACCGACGCGCTCGCGGACGCGATAGCTTCGCTCGGCGGCGCGGTTCCGGCGGAACACAAAAAAGCCCGCGGACGCTATCTCGACGCGATGGTGGACGGTCACAAGTACACGTCGAAAGCGCGCGCCGCAGTGTTCGGCGACCCCGATTTCGTCCTCGCGGTGACGCGGCTGTGCTGTGAAAACGGCGTGCTTCCGGCGGTCACGGCGACCGGCAGCGTAAGCCCCGCGCTCCGGGACGCGCTGCGGAGCGAAATCTCCGACTGCGCGGAGTACCTGTTCGCGGACGAGACCGTCATACTCGACGACTGCGACTTTTCGGAAATCGAACGCGCCTGCTCCGATATGGGCGTGAACGTAATGCTCGGCAGCGGCGACGCGCGCCGTGCGGCGGCGAGACTCGGAATTCCGCTTATCCGCTGCGCGTTCCCGATTCACGACCGCGTCGGCGGGCAGCGCGTCAGGACGCTCGGGTTCGGCGGCTCGCTGAGCCTGCTCGACCAGACCGCGAACGCGATGCTTGAACTTACGGAACACGGCTACCGCGGCGAGATGTACGGGCGGTTTTACCTCGCCGACGAGGACGACGACGCGCGGAGCGACGCTCCGGAAAATACCTCCGCGCCGGCGGCGACCAAAAGTGCCGCCGCGCGCACGGATTCGCACCCCTGCTTCGGTGAAAACGCGTGCGAGAACGCGCGCGTACATTTGCCGGTCGCGCCCGCGTGCAACATTCAGTGCAACTACTGCGTGCGCGGCTACGACTGCGCGAACGAGTCCCGCCCCGGCGTAACGAAAGGCATACTCACGCCCGGCGAAGCTCTGATACGCTATCAGAAACTGAAAGAATCGGTGCCGAACCTCACCGTCGCCGGAATCGCGGGACCGGGCGACGCGCTCGCGAACTTCGCGGAAACGCGCGAGACGCTGCGCCTTATCCGCGGGTATGACGCGGACGTGACGTTCTGCGTCTCGACAAACGGGCTTATGCTGCCGCAGTACGCCGCGGAGCTTATCGCGCTCGGCGTGAGCCACGTCACCGTGACGGTGAACGCTGTAGACCCCGAAATCGGCGCGAAAGTCTATAAATACGTCGATTATATGGGTACGCGCTACGACGGTGCCGCAGGCGCGGCAATCCTGCTGGCGAACCAGCTCGCGGGAATCAGGATACTCGCGGACGCGGGCGTCGTCGTCAAAGTGAACTGCGTCGCGCTCAAAGGCGTAAACGACGCGCACATACCCTATATTACGAAAACTGCGGCGAAACTCGGCGCGTATATGACGAACATTATGCCGCACATTCCGGTCGAAAGCTCCGCGTTCGGGTCGCTCGACAGGCTCACGGCGGCGGAAATCGACGCTCTGCGCGACGAATGCGGCGCGGACATCAGGCAAATGCGGCACTGCCGCCAGTGCCGCGCGGACGCGGCCGGCAGAATCGGACACGACGTCACGGCGGCGGACGCGGTTCCGGAGCCGGAAAGCGCGACGTCCGAGCGGCTGTACGCGGTCGCGACGCGCGGCGGTACGCTCGTCGATACGCACCTCGGCAAAGCCGACGCGTTCTATATCTATTCGTCCGACGGCGCGAAAACGCGGTACGTCGAGACGCGCAAGGTTTCGCGCTACTGTTCCGGCGAGTGCGGCGAGACGGAGGACAAATGGACGGTTCTGCTCCGCGCCGTCGGCGACTGCGACGCGGTGATTTCGTCGCAGGCGGGGGAAAGTCCGTCGCGCCGTCTCGGGGAGTGCGGAATCCGCGTTATAAACAGCCGCGAAAAGGTCGAGACGGCAGTCGCGAAAGCCGCCTCGGAGTTGCTTATTAAGTTCTGAAATAAGAAAGCGGGGATAATTATGGTTTCGCCGAAATATCATATATTCGTCTGCACAAGCTCGCGCCCGAACGGGACGCAAAAGGGCTTCTGCCACCAAAAAGGCTCGGTCGGACTCGCGCAGAAATTTATGGAGGAAATCGACTCCCGCGAGCTTGCGTCCGACTGTATGGTCACGAACACCGGCTGCTTCGGAATCTGCGACAAGGGACCGATAGCCGTCGTCTACCCGGAGGGCGTGTGGTACGGCGGGCTTGACGGCGACGCGGTGGAGGAAATCTGCGAAAAGCACCTCGAAAACGGAGAAATCGCGGAGAAATATAAAATCTGAAAGCGGCAAAGCTATAGGCGAAAGGGGGCGGCGAAATGATTCGGATTACCGACCGCACGCTGTCGTGCATCGGCGCGGCGGCTGACGTTCGCGACCTGCGCCGCTTCCTCGAGCTGCTGATTGAGACGGAACCGGACGCAATCGAGCTGTCCGAGCATCTGTACGCCGCGCTCGCGCCGCTGCCCGGCTTCCCGGCTTACGTTCTGCGTATAGAGCAGCCGGACGCCGCGGAGCGGTATCCGGACGTTTCGCGGTTCATCTGCCGCAACGCGTCGCCGTCCGGCGGCGAACGCGTCAGAACGGAGCTGATACTCGGCGCGGCGAACGAGGCATACACGCTTGCGCGGTTCGCGAAGTGCCGCAGACCGCGCGTCACCGGGCTTGACCTCGCGCTCTCCGGAAACTACACGCAGCAGTTCGCCGCGCTCGCGGAAGCGTTCCGGGACGGCGTAGAGTTTTGTCCGCGCGACGGCTACGGACTCGCGACTGCGGCGGCGGTGGAGTGGATAACGTCCGGCGCGGGCGACTCCGTCGTAACGAGCTTCGGCGGCGTCGGCGGCTTCGCGCCGACGGAGCAGGTAGTGCTCGCGCTGCGGACGCTGCGTCTGCGCCGCGCGGGCAAGATTTATGCGCATTTCCCGGAGATGACGGAGCTTTTCCGCCGAATCGCCGGAACGCCTCCGGAACCGCAGAAGCCGGTCGTCGGCGCGGGAATATTCCGCGTCGAATCCGGCGTACACGTTGACGGAATCGCGAAGCAGCCGAAGTGCTACGAGCCGTATCCGCCGGAGGTCGTCGGACTGCGGCGCGAAATCGTCGTCGGCAAGAACAGCGGACTGTCGTCCGTGCGGATAAAGGCGGCGGAGCTTCGCGTAAACTGTCCCGAGACCGCCGCGCCGCGCGTTCTCGCCCGCGTAAAGCGCGACAGCGAGAAGTATTCGCGCGCGCTGACGGACGCGGAGTTCCTCGAAATCGTCGAAAGCGAGGCGAACGGAATATGAAGCCGCCCCGCCGGCTGCTTGACAGCACGCTCCGCGACGGCGAGCAGTCGCCCGGAGTGTCGTTCACCGCGCAGCAGAAACTTGAAATCGCCGCGCTGCTCGACGGCGCGGGAGTGTACCAAATCGAGGCGGGTACGCCCGCGTCGTCGAAGCGCGAGAAAGAGATAATCGCGAAAATCGTCGGGAACCGGAAGAATTCGCTCGTGTCCGCGTGGGCGCGGCTCGTGCTGTCCGACATCGAACACGCGATAGACGTCGCGCCGGACTTCGTACACGTCAGCGTGCCCGTGTCCTATGTGCATATTTATGCGAAGCTGCGCAAGAACAAAAACTGGGTTATCGGGCAGCTTTACGCGTGCCTCGGACTCGCGGAGAAGCGCGGCGCGCGGCTCTCCGTCGGATTCGAGGACGCGTTCCGCTCCGAGCCGTCGTTTCTCATCACCGTTTCGCGCATACTGCTCGACTTCGGCGTGACGCGAATACGGCTCTCGGATACGGTCGGCACGGCGACACCGACGCTCTGCCGGACTGCGGTGCGCGACCTTAACGACGCGTTCGGCGGCAAAGCGGAACTTGGTTTTCACGGTCACAACGACCTCGGTATGGCGACGGCGAACACGCTCGAGGCGATGAAATCCGGCTGTATGTACGCCGACGTAACGCTCCGCGGAATCGGCGAACGCGCGGGCAACTGCGACCTGTCGGAGCTTGTGCGCGCCGCGTCGCCGTCGTTCGACCTCGGCATAAAACCGGAAGCCGCGCGTGAACTTACGCGCCGGTTCGACGAAATCCTCGGAAAGGCAGGCGAACCAAATGACGAATGACTGCCGCGCCGCCGTGTTTGCGAACGCGGACGGCGAGCTGTGCGACTTTTTTGACGCGGAACGCTTCCTCGTGTTCTCCCGCGACGGCGGCGAATGGCGCAACGTCCGCGAGGAGCGGTTTGAGCGGGTGCGCCCCGCGGCTCCCGCGGTACTGCGTCCGCGCGTCACGGAACTGCTCGGCTTGATTGACGACTGCGAAATCCTCGCCGGACTGTCGCTCGCCGGGATAGCGTTTACGGTTTTCGATATGGCGGGAAAACGCATATTCGCGGTTGAGAGTATCGAGGACGCGGTTTTTGACGGTATGCTCGCCGACATAGGCGAGGCGGGAGCCGAAGCGGACGACCGCGAGGACGCGATTGAAGCCGCAAAACCGGTCGCGCTCGGCGGCGGAGTCTACTCGCTCGACCTCGCGGAACTGCAAACGAAATACCCGGAAGTCTCGTCGAAGCAGGCTCTGCGCGAATTCCTGCAAAGTTCCGGATTCGCGGAGCTGCGGCTCAGGTGCCGCCACGTTCCGCCGTGGATTGAAGCCGGCGGATACGAGGTGAGCGATGAACAGCGGAGCGGCGGCGCGGTTTTCGCGGTAATCAGAAATAAGCGGAACGGGTGAAAAAATGCAAAATTATCAGGTTCTGAACAAAGACAGTTTGCAGCTCGCGACGGGCGTTTTCGCCGGAGTTTCGTCGTATACGGCGTATCCGGGCGGCGAGCTTGAGGGCATAAAGCTCACGGAGCGCAATATGCTGCTGACGCACGCCGGCGAGCTTACGCCCGCGTTCACGGAGACGCACCGCCGCAAGCCGAAGCACTCCGTCGGATTTTTCAAAAACGGTATGGTAAAATCCGTCGCGCTTGAGGACGTTCACGAGATAACCACGCCGCTCGGCGAGTTCCCGGCGGAGCTTGTGACGTTCTACGACTCCGGAGAGCTGAAACGGTTTTTCCCGCAGGACGGCAAAATTTCCGGCTTGTGGACGGAGGAGGAGGAACGCTCGCTCGCGATTCCGCTGACGTTCGAGCTGCCGTTCGCGCGGTTCACCGCGGTTATCTCCGGCGTGTGCCTGTACCGGGACGGCAGTCTGCGGAGTCTTACGCTTTTCCCGGGCGAAACGGTGGAAATCGCCGCGCCGTCCGGCACGGTGACGGCGCGCCGCGGCTTTTCGCTGTACTCCTCCGGCGCGCTGTACTCGCTCGAGCCGGACGCGCCGTCAGAGGTACCCACGCCGCTCGGCGTACTGCTCGCTTACGACTCGAACTCCGTCGGCATAAACGCGGACGTATGTTCGCTGAAGTTCGACAAACAGGGCAGGGTCGCGTCGCTCGTCACCGTATCGCACAAAATCGCGGTGCAGACGGCGGACGGCGGACTTCTGACGTTTGCCCCGCGCGACAGAGTGAATCCGCTCGACGGCGAGAGTATGGTCACATACGGTATGACGCTCTCGTTCGACTACGACGGCGACACCGTCACAATTGACGACGGCGACGCGTCCGGCACTTTCGCGCGCGCGGACTGCGGCTTCACGGTGCTTAAGCACAACGCGTCCGCCTGCGGTCCCGCGGACTGCGCGAATTGCAGCGTTGATTCCGACTGCCGGAAGTGAATTCCGTCCGCGTTTATGCGATACGGCGCGCAACAACAAAGGGTTCGGCTTAAGCCGAACCCTTTCCGTTTGCATACCGCGCCGCCTACTCCGGCGTGTAGCCCTTGCCGGTGTCGATGACAATCGTCTTTTTCACCGCGTCGTAGTCCACGCCGAAGTCGAACGCTTCGCCCACGTCGCGCAGCTTAAAGTAGTTGTTGCCGCCGATTATGTACACCGTCAGCGAAATCTCCTTGCCGTCCAGGTAGATTTTCGACTGCGTCGGCTTAGGCGTTTTAACGCCGTCGCCCTTGCCGGTCATCTCGTCCCCCTCCGGCGTGTACGCCTTGTCGGAGGTCAGCGTAATCGCCTTTGTCTTTTCGTCGTAGCCGACCTCAAACTGCTTCGCCGTGCCGCTGAGCACATAGGCGAGGTCGCGCAGCTTGAAAAAGTTGTTGCCGTCGATGTGGTACGCGTCGAACGCCTTGTTGCTGCCGTTGACGAGCACCGTCGAGGCGGTCGGCTTCGCCGTCAGCGCGGGCGGGGTTATTGCTGTGAAAGGAATATTGTTTTCTTTCGCGTACGCTTCGGCGTAAGAACCGGCTGCGCCGTGAACGGTTAGGTCTGTGCCGCCGCCATTTAACGCGCCCTCTCCGATTTCCGTAACTCCCGCGGGAATGGTTATATCCTTCAGTTTGTAGCATTGACTGAACGCGTATCTTCCAATCGACTTGAGGTTGTCTGAAAGGGTTACTTTCTGCAATTCAAGGCAGTACACAAACGCTCCGCCCTCAATCACCGTAACGCTGTCCGGAATAGTTACGCTCGTCAGTCCGATGCAATTCAAAAACGCGGCTTCCGCAATCGTCGTCACGTTGTCCGGTATAGCGATAGTATTGAAAGTATCGGCTGCGATAGTATCGGCTGCGCCGTACCATCCGATAGCCGTGTTTTCCGTGACGAGGACGCTTCCTCCGACGATAAGGCTTGCCGTTATGTCCGTCCGCGCTTCGCCGTTATATAACACGACACGGTATTCGCCCCGCGGAAATTGCTCGCCGAGCGTAATCGTCATACCGCCCGTGTTGTCCGAGTTACTGCTGAATAATCCCTCTTTGACGTATCCCGCGGGATTACCGGCGACTTTCTCGGTGCGCGCGGCAGTCCAGTTTCCTCCGGCTGCATCGACGTCTTCGCGCGTTACCTCAAGCGGCGTTATCACGTCGCCGAGTGCGGAGCCTGTCCACTTGTGAATCAAAACGTCGGTGGCGTCATTCACGTTGGTTCCGTCTGCCCGCACGGCAAAAGCTCCGTAATTGCCGTAAACGGGAGCCGTGCGGTTTAGCGTTATGGCGGTTACGGGAGTGCGTGTGTATGCCGCCGATGCTGCCGCCGTGAACAGTCCCGCGCAGAGCACGAGCGCGAGGAGCAGGGAGATTGCTTTTGTAAAGTTCTTTTTCATAAAAATAAGTCCCCTTTTAATATAAAGTTTTTACATTATATCACGAGGGGGGGGGGGTGTTGTCAAGCGAAACGGCAAAAAAAGTAAAAATTTTTTCGCGTACACTGCGGCGCAAAGCAAACCGGGAGGACGAATCCTCCCGGTTTGCGCGGTTACTCGTACATACTTTCAAGCTCCGCGGTCGGCGTGTTGCGCAGAAAAAGGTAGAACACCGCAACGGAGATTCCGGCGTACGGCGTGATCCAAAGCGCAAGCACGTCGAAGCCGAGGTACGCCGCGACTATCCCGGCGAGCACATACCAGCCGATGAACGAAAGCTTAAGCAGGAACAGCCGGCCCTTGTTCCCGCGGATAAGCCGCACGGACTGACGTACGCATTCGGCGACGCGAAACTCCGGATTGTCGTGCATTATAAATACCGCGAACGCGTAACGCAGGTTCGCGACGACTGCCGCGACCATACCCGCGCAGGCGAACAGAATCGAAACGCCGCTCAGCGCGGGCGCGGAAAACCTAACCGCGAGGAAGCCGAACGCGGCGCAGGCGGCGATAAACGGCAGCGTCCACAGTAACACGAGCAGCTCGGTGTACAACAGCAGAAGCAGCAGCGCGCCCGCGCGCTGAAAACAGGCGAACAGCGAGGTCCACTTCGCTTTCTCTCCGGAAGCGAGCCGGAGCCAGTACCACGACGCGCCGAACTCCGCAATCATAACGAAGAGCTGCAATACGGTCATCAGCGCGAAGCCCGCGGGGCTGAACGTCCTCCGGAACTCGCTTACGAACCGCTCGCGGAATTCGCCGCTGTCAATCGCGGCCTGAACGCTCCCGACGTCGCCCGCCGCGACGGACGCGGTAATCTCCGTAAACTGCTTCTGCGAGTAGCCGAGGAACGTTTGAATCCCCGACGCGCGCATACCGAGAATCAGCATTACGGCGGAAAATACGGACAGCGCGAGCGTCGCGATGAACGGGTGCGCGCCGCCGTTGCGGATTGCAAGCCGCGCGCCGCGCTTTGTTTCGTATATCGGCATTGGTCCCCTCCGTCAGTTAAGTATCAGCGTTTTTTCGCGAAACCTCTGCCGTGCAGAAGCGGGGAAATGTATGGGTACAGCAGATTTGTGAGCAGCGCGGTTATCGCGCCCTTTACGAGGTTGACCGGGATAATCCCCGGCAGCAGCAAGTCCGCGACGACCTTGCGGTCAACGTGCATATAAATCGGGGTAATGAAGAGGTTCGCGGGAATCATCAGCGCGGTCATAACCAAAACGCCCGCAATCATACCGATAAGCGACCAGACCTGCGTCTTTTTCACAGAGTAAATCGCCGAGGCGGTCGCGACGTAGCTGACGATTGCGATGCCGTGCATAAGCGCGCCCCACGGTCCGCCGCCCTCCGCGCCGAGTAGGAAACTGAGCGCGACGGTGAGCAACGCTATGCCGACGCCCGGCAGGGTTCCGAACGCGAATGCGGAAATCAGCAGCGGCAGGGAGCGGCGGGAAGCAACGGCGGGGACGGCGGTGGCCGTGGCGGAGAGCGGGGAGATCGCGGCGAGGCCGCAGGTGGCGCCGCGCACGCCGCGTCCGAATCAGACGGTACTGCGCAGGGAGGCGGACGCGGAGGAGCTTGCCTTCACGTG
>JAITNK010000133.1 GCA_031290515.1 Oscillospiraceae bacterium | reverse complement strand
CAAGCCCATTTCGACAGAAAATTTTGTAATTTACCGTATTTGCGTTTTTGCGTACGTCCGGCGAAACCTGCCGCCGGTTTGCGCTCTCAGCTTTGCGCGGGACGCCGTCTGCGGACGCTTTGCCGAAACGACTGTCGTTCCGGCTGCCGGCGCGGCGCGACGAATTATTTGAAACGCTATTGCGAAAAGGCTTGAACTCTGTTATTATATGGTCGGCGGCGGACGAAACGCCGCAGCTTAGACGTAAGGAGTACTCTTAATATGCACGCGTTTTTCGCGCTTATCTCGCGAATGAAGCACATCTCGCGCTGGTCGCTTATGCGTAACTCCGAGCGGGAAAACGTGCAGGAGCACAGCCATATGACGGCGGTGCTCGCCCACGCGCTCGCCGTCGTCTCACGCGACTTGTTCGGAGAGGACTGCGACCCCGGACTTGCCGCCGCCGCCGCGCTGTATCACGACGCGACGGAAATTTTCACCGGAGATATGCCTACTCCGGTCAAGTATCTGAATCCGGAGCTTACGGCGGCATACCGCGCGGCGGAAAAGTCCGCGGGCGGACGGCTGCTCGCGTCGCTTCCGCCGGAGATTGCGCCCGCGTACGAGAATCTTATTCTCGGAACCGGCGGCAAAACCGCCAGGCTCGTTCACGCGGCGGACAAGCTCGCGGCTTACATCAAGTGCCTTGAGGAAGAGCGCGCCGGCAACCGCGAGTTCCGGAGCGCGGCGGTGGGGCTTCGCGCAAAGCTCTCCGCGCTCGCCCTGCCCGAGGTCGAGTGGTTTATGAGCAACTGCACCGAAGCGTTCGGGCTGACGATAGACGAGCTTAACGGCGGCGAATAAGCGGCTGCCCGCGCGCGAACGCGTTCCCCCGGGAGAGCTTGCGGGCGGATAATAATGGATAATAATATTTAAGGAGTATATAAATGAAAGCAATCGTAACCGTCGTCGGGCGGGACAGAGTCGGAATTATCGCGTCGGTCAGCGCGCTGCTCGCGTCGCTCGGCATAAACATTCTCGACGTTTCTCAGACGATTCTCGACAGCTATTTCACGATGATGATGCTCGTGGACACGTCGGCGGCGGCGCCGTCGTTCTCGGAGCTTGCGGCGGAGCTTGAAAAGGCGGGCGGCGAGCTGTCCCTCTCCGTGCGGATTCAGCGCGAGGATATTTTTGACGCGATGCACAAGATTTAGTGTGATTTGCCGCCGCCCGGCGGGCGGAGAGCGGGTATGCGCGCCCCCTGCAGTCCCCAGGTGCGTCCCCCGTTCGCCGGAGTTGCCGAAATCCTATACAACAACATAAAGGTAAAAACAATGCTTAACATCAATGAAATCCTCGAGACAAACGCGATGATCGACCGGCAGCACCTCGACGTGCGGACGATTACTATGGGTATCTCGCTGCGCGACTGCTCAACGGACGACGCGGAGCGCACCGCCGCGAAGATTTACGAAAAAGTCGTGACGCGGGCGGCGAACCTCGTGCGCGTCGGCGAGGAAATCGAGCGCGAGTTCGGTATCCCGATTGTCAACAAGCGCGTGTCCGTAACGCCGGTTTCGGAGGTCGCCGCCGCGTCCGGCGACTGCGACTATGTGATTTTCGCCGAAGCTCTCGACCGCGCGGCGAAAACCGTCGGCGTGAACTTCATCGGCGGGTTCTCCGCGCTCGTGCAAAAGGGTATGACCGAGGCGGACGTGCGGCTTATCCGCGCGATTCCGCGTGCGTTAGCCGGAACCGAACGCGTCTGCGCGAGCGTCAACGTCGCGACGACGCGCGCGGGAATCAATATGGACGCGGTGCGGCTTATGGGCGAGGCGATAAAGGCGGCGGCGGAGCTGACCGCCGAATCCGGCGGTTTTGCCTGCGCGAAGCTCGTCGTGTTCGCGAACGCGGTCGAGGACAATCCGTTTATGGCGGGCGCGTTTCACGGTTCGGGCGAGCCGGAATGCGCGATAAACGTCGGCGTTTCGGGTCCCGGAGTCGTGAGAGCGGCAATCGAATCCGTGCGCGGCGCGCCGTTCGACGTACTCGCGGAGACGATTAAAAAAACCGCGTTCCGGGTGACGCGTATGGGTCAGCTCGTCGCGCGGGAAGCGTCGGAAAGGCTCGGCGTGCCGTTCGGAATCGTCGATTTGTCGCTTGCGCCGACTCCGGCGGCGGGCGATTCGGTCGCCGAAATCCTCGAGGAAATGGGGCTGTCCGCCGTCGGTACGCACGGGACGACCGCCGCGCTCGCTCTGCTGAACGACGCGGTGAAAAAAGGCGGCGTTATGGCTTCCGGACACGTCGGCGGACTGTCCGGCGCGTTTATCCCGGTGTCGGAGGACGCGGGAATGATTGCCGCCGCGCGGTCAGGACAGCTCACGCTCGCAAAGCTCGAGGCGATGACCGCCGTCTGCTCCGTCGGACTCGATATGATCGCGGTGCCGGGCGACACGTCCGCCGCGACTATCGCCGCGATAATCGCCGACGAAGCCGCAATCGGCGTCGTGAACAACAAGACGACCGCAGTCCGCATAATCCCCGCGCCGGGGCGCAAAGTCGGCGACACGGTCGAGTTCGGCGGACTGCTCGGCTCCGCGCCGGTTATGCCCACGAGCGGCGGCGGCGCGGAGGATTTCATAGCGCGCGGCGGACGGATTCCCGCGCCGCTGCACAGTCTGCGGAACTGACGGAACGCCGCCCGGAAGGGCGGCGTTTTTTCGCCCCGCTCAACAAGAAAACGTCTGGGCGGGCGGCGGATTAAACACGGCGGGAGAGCGTTACGTTCTCCCGCTGTCTAAAGTAATATATATAAAATATATAAATAAACAACCCGTTCAATAGGACGGGTTGTTTATTTACCGGCGCGGGTCTTACGCGCTTTTTTGCGTTATTTGCAAATCGGCTCGTAAAATTGCGCGGCATACCCGATTACGACAAGCCGCGCAGTACCCTCCGGCACCATAAATTAAGAGGGGGTCAGGCGGTTTTTCGGCTTTTTCCGACAGTTTTGTACGGGACCGTAAAAAAACGCGTTGTACGTTATTTTTCGACAAGATTCTGTATATTTCGACGAAATGCAGCGATACGCCCAAACTCGGGCGATATTTAACTTGTGTTTTGTGTCCGTTTGAATGTATAATATACACGAATTCACGCGAACCGCGTCGGCATACCGCGAAGTCCGCCGCCGGGAGCGGATAATGCGGCTCCGTGCGGGTCTTCGGTGCGGCGGCAGACGGTAACACAGCTGAAACGCGGGGCGGGAATCCGCGGGGCGCGGCTGCGGATAATAGAATTCACAGCCGCCGCCGTTCCGGTGTAATATGCGGTAGCGGGGAAGTTCCGCCGTCGGCGTGACAGCGGCAGCCGGCGCGTCCGGCACTCCGGAAAGACGCGCGCCCGCGGAAACTGCGCGCTCAACCCACGGTCAGTTAGTTTCGCCCGCAGGCGCGTTCCCGCGCGGGCTTGCGGGTACAGCGAGGGGCATACTCCGCCGGCAAGGCGGTAAAAATAAGCGGTTTATGCGGTTTATTATGCGGTTTATATTGAAAGTCGGGGACTGATTTGCAAAACTATCAAGATTATCACGAATTGGTTGCCGCGCTTGCGGAACCGGCGTTCGCGTCGCGCGGCGGCGTTGTGGACGCGGCGAACGACGCCGCGGTGCGTCTCGGCGTTAACGAGGGCGAACGCAGCCCGGCGTATGTGTCGGACGATACGGAGAGCGTCGCGCTCGGCACGGAGGTATACGCCGTAAAAAGCGTGCCGCTCGGCGACGCTTTGCTCACCGTACTCTCCTCCGCAGGCGATTCCGCGCCGGACGAGGGATTCCGCCGCGCGGCGGCGGCTCTCGGCGCGTCCGAGCGGGAACCGCTGTCCGTACTCGTAATGACTGCGGATTACCTGCTGCCGGTCGTGGAATCGCTCGGCGAGGAGCGCGCGAACAGCTACGCCGCGCTGCTTAACAAGACGCTGCACCGTCTGCGGCGGTTTTCGGATCATATCGACGGCATAGTCTATCCGGGCGGCGACGCGCCGCGAATCCTGAAATCGACGTTCGATCTCGCCCGCGCGGCGCGGGAGACGGCTGCGGCTGCGGATTCGCTGCTCGGGGATATTACCTGCGGCGTTTCGTGCGAAACGGAGCCGGAGTCCCTCTTGTTTTACGGCGACAAAAGGTCTATAATGAAAGCGGTGTACGAACTTATCGGAAACTCCGTCGCCCACGGCGGCAGACGCGTCTCGGTAAAAGTCGCGCTGAAAACCGACGGCAGGCGCGCGCTGCTCTCCGTCTCGGACGACGGTCTCGGCGTCGCCGCGGACGTACTGCCCGCCGTCTGGGCGCGTTACTCGGAGCAGGGAGAACCGGGTGCGTCCGCCGGACTCGGACTCGGCTACGCCGCCTCCGTCGCGCGGCGGCACGGCGGCTCCGCCGCGCTCGACTCGCGCCCGGGAGAGGGCACCGTGGTGATGCTCGCCCTGCCCATAACCGAGGAACCGCGCGGCGACGTGTTCCGCGACGTGAGCATCCCTTACGCGGAGAACTTCGACGCGCTCGTCGAGTTGTCAGACACGCTGCCGGCGGAGCATTATTTGAAGAAGCGCAATTGACAATTGCGGCGCGCGGCGTTGCCGTACTCATTAAGAATTATGAATTAAAAATGAAGAATTGCGGAGCCGCTTCGCGGCGTTATGCGTCCGTGGGCGCGGGGTAGGAGAATGACATTATGAATTGGCCGATTATTATCACTGTCATTTTCTCGGCATTGGCCGTTTATTTCACATATGACGAGTACAAGAAGGGCAAAACCTCTCGGAAACTCCTCAACATAATTTGTGCGCTTGAAGCTGTGGCTATATGCCTTTCCATATTCATTTTACTCTCCTAATTGATAGGATTTCGCACTCTGCGGAGTGCAGGGTATTTTCGCCGCGTGGCGGGGCTTGCGCGACTGCGGTCGCGCGATTCCCGGGGGACTACAGGGGCTGCGCCCCTAAAGCCCCCCGGACCCCCCTTACCCCTGGTAGCGGAAGTCGCGCTCACGCTGTTCGCGCAGGGTCGTTGCACAGCGCAGCCGCACTGTGCGCGGCGCAATCAGGACTTTTGTGCATACCGCCGCAGTGTGCGGCTGCGCTGTGATACGACCGAAAGTGAGCGGAGCGAACGTTATTATCGTTCC
>JAITNK010000099.1 GCA_031290515.1 Oscillospiraceae bacterium | reverse complement strand
GCAGGTGAACGCCGGAAAGCCGCTCTCGGCGAGCGCGTTCTTCGTCGCAGTGACCTTGTTCACGCGGATAAAGCACATAATTTCTTTCATATGCTCACCGCTACAGCCCTTTCGCGCCGGTGCTGACGGTGTACGCTTCCGCTACCGGAGTCACGAAAATGCGTCCGTCGCCGAAGTTGCCCGCGCCGGTTCTTGCGACGCGTATGATGATTTTCACGAGGTCGTCCTTATCCTCGTCGGCGCAGACGACAATCAGCATTTCTTTCGGAATCTCGTCGTAATGAATCTCGCCGACCGTAATTCCCTTTTGCTTGCCGCGTCCGTATACGTCCATTTTAGTCACCGCGGGGAAACCCGCCGCCGCAAGCTCGCTCATTACCGCGCCGGTTTTCTCCGGACGGATAATCGCTCTGACAAGTACCATAATGTATACCCTCCATTTATTTCGCCTGCCGGAAATGAATTCCGGCTGCGCTCCGATGTTTCGGCAAAACGCCGCTTGCGTGAGGCGCGGCTTTGCCGAATCCGCCTTGTCCCGGACCGCCGTTACCGGGAGACTCCGCCGGTCGGGCGGTTAATCCGTAATGCCGTGTTCCATAAGTATTTCCTCGAGACGGTCTATGCTCATCGGCTTGGGAACGACGAACATATCGTTGCCGTCAATCTTGCGCGAGAGCGCGCGGTATTCGTCCGCCTGGTGAACGTCCGGAGAAAACTCGATGACGGTTTTTTTGTTGATTTCCGCTTTTTGCACCGCGTTGTCGCGCGGGACGAAGTGAATCATCTGCGTGCCGATTTCTTTCGCGACTGCCTGAACAAGCTCCTGCTCTCCGTTGACGTTGCGGCTGTTGCAGATAAGCCCGCCGAGACGCACGCCGCCGGTGTTCGCGTACTTTGAAACGCCTTTCGCGATGTTGTTCGCGGCGTAGAGCGCCATCATCTCGCCGGAACAGACGATGTAAATCTCTTTTGCCTTGCCCTCGCGGATCGGCATCGCGAATCCGCCGCAGACGACGTCGCCGAGAACGTCGTAGAACACATAGTCGAGGTCGTCCTCATACGCGCCGAGCCGCTCCAGCAGTCCGATTGACGTGATGATGCCGCGTCCCGCGCAGCCGACGCCCGGTTCCGGACCGCCGGACTCCACGCCCCTGATTCCGGCGAAGCCGGTTTTCAGCACCGTGTCAAGCTCAATGTCCTCGCCCTCCTCGCGGAGCGTGTCGAGCACCGTTTTCTGCGCCAGCCCGCCGAGTACGAGCCGCGTCGAGTCCGCCTTCGGATCGCACCCGACAATCATAATCTTCTTGCCCATTTCGCCGAGCCCCGCCGTAAGGTTCTGCGTCGTCGTCGATTTGCCGATTCCGCCCTTGCCGTATATCGCTACCTGTCTCATCGTCTTTCCTCCATAACCGCGTTTTCTGTTAAAGTCAAAGCCGCCGGAATACAAAAAGAGACGGAATCCGGGATATAATCCCGAATCCGCCCCTTTGCGGTTTCAAGCGGTTTTAACTTGTGTACGCAGTATACTTCTTTGCGGAGACAATTTCAATGCACATAAACATAGAGAATGCGATTCCGCGCCGCGAGGTTTATTGACGGATTGGTGCATTGCGCGCGCCGCGGCTGCGGCGCAGCGACGGCTCACCCGACGTCGCGCCGCCCGAACCCCGCCACGCCCGCGGCGCATACGGCGACCGCAAGCAACGCGGGTACGAGCAGCGGAACAAGCGCAAACTCCTGCGACGGCAGCTGCGGAATATAGCCGAACGGAGACAGTTTCGCCGCGAGTTCCGGCAAGCGGAGCAGCTTCCCGAAGTAAAACACCGCAAACGCGTACGCGAATACCGCCCAAATCAGCCCCGCAAGTTTCGGAACGGCTCCGGCGAGCAGAACCGTCAGTCCGAGCATTAGCCACAGCGCGGGCAGGTACTCGAACGCGGCGGTCAGCAGTGCCCCGGGTTTCATACCGCCCGCCGCGATATAAAATCCGATTGCCATTAACGCAAGCGTTGCAAGGCTTGTGACGAACGCAAGCGCGATATACGACAGGAACATTCGTTCGCGCGGCACGGATTTCGCGAGTATCTGTTCGAGCCGTCCGCGCTTTTCCTCCGCGCGGATTTTTCCCGCAATGTTGATTACGGGTACGGAACACAGCAGCGCGCCGATTGCGAACACCATAGCCGTATAACTGTCCGCAACGGAAGCCGCGCCCGCCGACGCGAGCATTTTCGAGAACATCTCGTTCCCGGCGGCAAACTGGTCAATCGTGCCGGCCGCCGCGCCGTAGGTCGCGCCGAGCGCGAAAATTCCGGCAGACCAGGCGAATATTGTGCCGCGTGACAACCGCCACGCAAGTCCGAACTCGCCGCGCAAAAAGCGCGACGCGCGCGCCTTGCCTTTGCGGGCGGGAATAATCCCCCCGCCCAGATCGCGGTTAGCGCATACCGCGAGCGCGGCAGCCGCGACGACCGCCGCCTCGGTCAGCAGAATTACAACCGGCGCGAATCCGTTCAGCCAGAACGGCTGCACTTTCAGCCCCAAGCCCATAGGCGAGACGGCGGACAGCGCGTTCCCGTTCATATCTCCGCTCATTCTCAGAACGTAAAACACGCCCATAACCGCGAACGCCGCGCCGGATACGCCGCGCGGCGTAGAGAACAGCTGCGCGAACAGCAGCGTCAGCGCGGCGAACAGGAACCCGACCGCCCCGATTGACAGCGCGTAAGCGAACGCGCCTGCAGCCGTTGCGCCGTCTGCGTTAAGCGCAATCAGCCCGAGCGCGGACGCAAGCGTTATCGCGGCGTTGAGCGCGAACGCGCCGGTAAGCGTTGACGCCGCGCCCGTCAGCCGTCCGACGGGCAGCGCGCGTAACATTTCGTGCCGTCCGAGTTCCTCGTCGGCGCGCGTGTGCCGGACGACGAAGAAAATATTCATAACCGCCGCCGCGATAAAGAACCACACAAGGCACTCCTGCGCCATAATTATCGCGGGAGTCAGCGATTCCAAGCCGTACACCGGACCCATCAGCGCGACCATTGCCGGCGTATTCATCGTGAACGCCATTGCCCGCATCGACTCGGCGTCGGAAAACATTCCCGAAAATACCGACGCAAGCCCGGCTTCAAACGCGACCATACAGACGAACCAGGTCAGCCCGACGGCGCGCTCGCGTTTCAGAATGAAACGGAAGTAATTTGAAAATCCAGCCATTACCCTGCGCCCTCATATTCCGAGAGAAACAGTTCTTCGAGTGTTTTGCCCCGCGCTTTTGACGTAAGCTCCGCCATTGTGCCGTTCTCGACGACCTTGCCCCCGCGGATAATGCTCACGGTGTCGGCGAGTTTTTCAACCTCGCTCATTATATGGCTCGACAGCAATACCGTCCTGCCGCTTTGCTTGAGTTCCAGTACCGAATCCTGAAATATTTTCTCCATAAGCGGGTCAAGCCCGCTCGTCGGTTCGTCGAGTATGAACAGCTCCGCGTCCGACACGAGCGCGGCGACAAGCGCGACTTTTTGCCGGTTGCCCTTGCTGTATGTGCGGCACTTCTTGCCCGGGTCGAAGTCAAAGAGCGAGACGTACTTGTCGTACCGCGCCTTGTCGGGCTTGCCCGCGCGGCGCATTGACAAAAACAGGTCAATCACTTCGCCGCCCGTGAGATTTCCCCACAGATTAACGTCGCCGGGCACGAACGCGACGCGCCTGTGCAGTTCAACCGCGTCTTTCCACGCGTCGCGCCCGAACAGCGTCACCGTGCCGCTTGTCGCTTTGAGTATCGCGAGCATACAGCGGATTGTCGTGGTTTTTCCCGCGCCGTTGGGACCGAGGAACGCGTGAACCTCGCCCGCGTCCGCGCTCATATTCACGCCGTCAAGCGCGGTGAATTTGCCGAACCGCTTGACGAGACTCCTGATTTCAAATGTCGCCACCGGTGAATTCCTCCTTGTAAAAGCTGTTTTTGAGCATTTCGAGTATTCTGTCGAACGCCGCCGTCAATTCGTCGAGCGTTTCCGCGCTGCCGCCGCGCCACTCGTCCGCAAGTCCGCTCGACAGCCACGTCAGCATTTTCGTGACAAGTTTTGAGTCGATTTCCCGCCTGAACCGGCTTGCGTCAATGCCCGTAAGCATATGCTCGCTGCGGAGCGAAAACGAATTTGCAAGGTGCTTGTCTATCGCGGGACGCACTTCACCGTCCTGCTCGAAGTACATCGACGTAAGAAACGCAAGTATCGCGCCGTGCCGCTTCATCAGGGCGGTTTTGATTTCGACAGACAACCGTATACGCTCAAAAAAATCGTCCGTCAGCAGTTTGTGCGCGTTTGCGCGGAACTCCGTCCACACGAGTTCCATAGCATATCCGCAAAGAAACTCATACATCTGCGGCTTGCTGCCGAAGTAAGTGAACACCATTGCCTTGCTGATATTTGCCGCTTTTGCAACGTCCGCAGCGGAGGTCTTGCGGTAGCCGTTAGCCGCGAACGCCGACAGCGCGGCGTCAAGTATGCGCTCGCGCTTATCCTGCGCGATAGCTTCCCACGTGTCGCTCAATGTAATCACCTCAAATCAGAAAGCGAAACGGTTTATAATACAAGCATAACATAAACCGTTTCGGTTGTCAACAGGCAAATGAAAAATTTTAACCTGCAACGCGCGCCGCAGAATAGCGTCAGGGTTTTCCGCATTGCGGAAAACCCTGACGGGCGCGAAACATTTTGCCCGCTAATCCGAGTCCGCGAGCCGTGAAACCGCAGGTTGCGGCGAATGTGCGCGGCGTGGAGCGCACTCATACATAATAAAGCAAATTCTACAAAAAATAAACGCGAAATTTCAACACAAGCGCGTCATAAAGTGGTATACTGCAAATACAATAATGATACTCGTTATCATTTAATAAAGGAGTTTTTATTATGAAAGGTTTGGCAATGCTCAAAATCGGTTCAATCGGTTGGATCGAGAAAGAAAAACCCGCGGCGGGACCGATGGACGCAATCGTGCGCCCGCTCGCCGTCGCGCCGTGTACGTCGGACGTACACACGGTGTGGGAGGGCGCGATTGGAGAGCGGTCGGAGCTTATCCTCGGACACGAAGCTCTCGGCGAAGTCGTCGAGGTCGGCAATCTCGTGCGCGACTTCAAACCCGGCGACAAGGTTATCGTTCCCGCCATAACTCCCGACTGGCACACCGTCGCGTCGCAGCTCGGCTTTTCTCAGCACGACAGCGGTATGCTCGGAGGGTGGAAGTTCTCGAACACGAAGGACGGCGTGTTCGGCGAGTTCTTCCACGTCAATCAGGCGGACGGCAACCTCGCGCACCTGCCGGACGGCGTCGCGATAGAAGACGCGGTTATGCTGTCCGATATGATTCCGACCGGGTTTCACGGCGCGAACAACGCCGAAGTCGCGTACGGCGACACGGTCGCGGTCATCGGCATAGGTCCCGTGGGGCTTATGGCTGTCGCGGGAACCAATATGCGCGGCGCGGGACGTATCTTTGCGGTAGGTTCGCGTCAGGTGTGCGTTGACGCCGCGAAATTCTACGGCGCGACCGACGTTTTGAGCTATAAGGACGGCGCGATTGAGAAGCAGATTCTCGAGCTGAACCGCGGGCAGGTCGATAAGGTAATCATCGCGGGCGGAGATATGGAGACGTTCGAGCAGGCTCTCGCCATAGTGCGGCCGGGCGGCATTATCTCAAACGTCAACTATCTCGGAGCCGGCGACTACTTCAAGGTTGACCGCGTCGGCTGGGGCTTCGGGATGAGCCACATAAAATACGTCGGCGGACTTATGCCCGGAGGACGGCAGAATATGGAGTATCTCGCGCGGCTCCTGAAGTACGGCAAGCTCGACGTAAAGCCGCTGCTGACGCACAGGTACAAAGGCTTCGACAAGATTGAGGAAGCGTTGGGGCTGATGAAGAACAAGCCGCGCGACCTGATAAAGCCGGTTGTGACGATGTGACGGCGCAAAAGTGAAAACCAACGGGGATTGGACGCGTTACGCGTCCAATCCCCGTTGGTTTAGCGTTGCCGCAGTACAATGCAGCTTCCGGCAGGTTGCGCGCGCCGGCAGCCATAACTCTAACACGCACAATTTTTTGTGATTCAAAAAAATATATTTGTGCAAATAGTCTGTTGACGGAAGCGGAAGCGTGTGTTAAAATCCATATTAGACTAAATATATATATTAAATATGAAATATCGCTTTAATATTTAAGGTGACAATCGGACAACCGAAGTTTCTGACGCAGTTGGTTTGGAGCTTCGGCTTCTTGCTATACAAAAAAAATGACGGAGGTACATATCGATGGCAGACATCGGCAAGAACCGCGCGATAGTCGGAGCGGCGGCAGTCCTCGGCGGCGCGCTCGTCGCGTTCGGACCGTACTCGCTGTTCAGAATCTGCGGCGGCGCAAGTCACCACACAATGGCGGACGGCGCGGTTATGGAGGGTATGGCGCACTCGGCGGAGACCGGCGCGTCAATGATTTGCAAGTACAGCGCGGCGGCGGAACTCGGCATCGGTATCGTAATTGCGCTGCTCGGAATCGCGTATCTGCTGTTCTCGAACCCGTACGCGCACCTCGGACTGAGTTTCGGAATCGGACTCAGCTCGGTTCTCGCGCTGCTCGTAATCACGGTGCTAATCGGTGTTGACCCCAAGCCGATGACCTGCGCGACGACGACGCAGCCCGCGATAATTCTGATAAGTACGCTGCTGACCGCGTTCACGCTCGTCAATGTCGTCTATCTTACAAGGAAAATAAAAATCAATGTCAAAGTCGCTCACGCTTAACAAAATCGCGCTGCGGAACATAACCCGCCGTTACGCCCGTTCGCTGTTTCTCGGCGGACTGGTCGCGTTGCTCGCGTTCGTGCTGACGGGCGGTTCGCTGCTCGTGTCGAGTCTGCGCAGCGGCACGGAATCTATGGCGGCGCGTCTCGGCGCGGACGCGCTTATTGTTCCCGCGGGCTACGAACGCAGCGCGGAGGGCGCGCTCCTGCGGGGCGAACCGAGTTCGTTCTACCTGGAACCGGATTTGGCGGAGCGGCTGTCGCAGGTCGAGGGAATCGCGCAGGTCTCGCCGCAGCTGTTCATCGCGAGTATGAACTCCGAGCATTGCGACGCAATCGTGCAGTTTATCGGCTTTGACCCCGACACAGATTTCGTGGTGAAACCGTGGCTGTCGCAGCTGCTCTCCGGGGGACTTCCGAAAGGGCAGATTGTAATCGGCAGCCGGATTGACGGCAAACCGGGACAGGAACTCAACTTCTTCGGGCGCAAGTACACGGTCGCGGCGAAGCTCGAAGAAACCGGAATGGGTTTCGACACATCTGTCTTTACCGATTTGGAGACCTCGCGGATTGCGCTCGCCGATTACATCTCGTTCGGCGGAGAGAACGCGCCGCCAGACGCGGACGGCGTTGCGTCCGTGCTGACGGTAAACATCAGGCAGGGATACGACAGCAATCAGTTCTCGAGGAACGTCAACTACGGTTTCCGTAAAGAAGGCGTCGGCGTGGTGTTTCCGAAAACGATGATCAGCAACGTGTCGGGCAACCTCGCAAGTTTAATCGGCGTGACGGTCGCGCTTATGGTTCTGCTGTGGGTGCTTGCCGCCGGCGTACTGACGGTTCTGTTCAGCGTAACGGTAAACGAGCGCAAGCGCGAATTCGGCGTGTACCGCGCGCTCGGCGCGCCGCAGCGCTATCTGTCGAGACTGATTCTCACGGAATCCTTAGCCGTCAGCGCGGCGGGCGCGGTAATCGGAACCGCGCTGATAACGCTTGTGTATTTCCTGTTCAGCGACCTGATTGGGCTTAGCATAGACGCGCCGTATCTGCGTCCGGCAGGCGGCGTAACCGCGCTCGTGATAACCGGAGGCTTTGCGCTGTCGCTCGTAATCGGTCCGCTTGCGGCGGCGTATTCCGCGGGCAAAATCGGCAGGATAGCGACATACGCGATTATGCGCGAGGGGGAATAGCGTGCTTAACGTACAAAACCTGACCAAACGCTACAAGCGCGGCGACAGCTCGTTCGCCGCGCTCGACGACGTCAGTCTGACGCTCGGGGGCGGCGAATTCGCCGTTATCAGCGGTCATTCGGGAAGCGGCAAATCCACGCTGCTGAATATCATTGCGGGTCTGCTCCCGGCGGATTCGGGCGTCGTCGAACTTGACGGCAAGGTAATTACGGGCTTAGCCGACAATGAAATTTCGCGGATTCGCAACGGGCAAATCGGTTTCATTCCGCAGGGTCACAGCGTGCTTGCGAATCTGACGGTACTCGAGAACATCTGTCTGCCGCGCTGGCTGTACGGAAACGCGGACGGCGGCGGCGATTACGCGCTGTCGCTGCTCGACGGTATGGGCGCGGCGAACTTAGCGCACCAGTATCCCGCGCAGCTTTCCGGCGGCGAACTGCGCCGCGTGTCCGTTGCGCGCGCGTTGCTCGGCAAGCCTAAGCTGATAATCGCCGACGAGCCGACGTCCGACCTTGACGCCGGCAACGCGGCGGCGGTGATGGGCTTGTTCGCGGCGGCGGCAAAGGGCGGCGCGGCGGTGCTTGTCGTCGCGCACAGCGAAGCGGGACTCGACGGCGTTGACTGCCGCAGGCTGCAAATGAGCGGCGGCTCGCTGGTGTAGACGCCGCCGCGCTCTGCTTCAAACTCTGAATTACATAAAAATATTGACAAATTTATGTAGTTCTATTGAAAAAGGCAAAGCTCTGGTGTATAATTTAGTCGAATACGGCGAACCGTATATCTTATTTAAGGGGGAGTCTGATTATGACTCGGGAAAATGAGCGTCAAAGGTCAAAGGTCAAAGGTCAAAGGTCAAAGGTCAAAGGTCAAAGGTCCTCGCACTGGTATTAGCGCTGATTATAGCGATGATACCGACAACTGCCATCGCGGCAACAGCGGAAACCAAGTCGGCAAAGCCGACAGCATCTGAGGTGCTGGTAGACGGCAAAACAGTTCAGTTCGACGCTTACATCATCAGCGACTACAACTACTTCAAATTGAGAGACGTGGCAATCACACTGAGTGGCACGGAAAGCCAATTTGATGTGGGCTGGAACCAAAAGGAACAGGCGATCTCAATTACTACGGGGAAACCGTACACTGTTGAGGGAGGTGAAATGGCAAAAGGAGGGACTGAAAAGAAGACAGCGAAGCCAACAACATCAAAGGTGTTTGTTGACGGAAAACCGGTCGCTCTTACTGCCTACAATATCAGCGACTACAACTATTTCAAGCTGAGAGACTTGGCAGCGGCAATCGGATTCTTTGTTGATTGGGATGAGGCGAATAACACGATAATCATTCAAACAAAGACACCGACAGTTCCTGATACGCCACCGGCAAACGTAGACCTGCCGCCACTTCCTCCGTATGCAGATGGATACATTAGTCCAATTAGAACGGTAACATTGGGGGGAAAAAAGATAGGAGTAGCAGAAGAATTTACGATAACTCCAAAGGATATAATACCGTTTATAAGATTTGGCGAGGGGTTTGATGTATGGGTGAATGGTTCATGGTTCACTGCACAAATTGAAGATTTTACAAAGGAGAACGGAGAGTTGAACATATATACTCCGTGAACTATGAAACTACCTAACCCCAAGGTATCCTGAAAAAGGAGCCCGGCGACCGGATACGCGGCAGACGCCGTTATCGCGGCGTTTGCGCGGTTGGGTGAAAAATAGGATAGCAGCTCTATTGCGGGGATTGGACGGGTTACGCGTCCAATCCCCGCAATTTTTGGTCAGACGCCGCGGAGACTATAAAATTTTCAAAAACACTTGACAAATTTTGCGGGTGCGTTATAATGGTGGTTAGTTAAAATGACCACAAAAAACCGAAAGGCGGTGGACTCGCTCAAAAAGCGAAAACGGAACCGGGCGCGCTTCCCGCGGCTGAATACCGGGCGGGAATGTCGGCGCGAAAATCACGGTATTCAAAACTATGGCGTGCAAGTACCGGAACCGCAGAAAACGCCGTAGTTTACGCGCAAATCCTATCTGCGGAATTTTAATTATATTAAGAAAGGTTGCATAGAAATGTTAGAACAACCAAACAAAAACAGATGGAGAGATAACGGTCCCACAGTTATCCGGGGGGATATGCGTGAGGCGTTTTCGTGCGCCGCCGACGCGGATAAGCTCACTTGCGAATGCTGGAACGCTAACTGTCCGTACCACGGCGACTGTCGGAAGTGTATTGTGTTTCATATGTGTCTGAAGCAGTTCCCGACTTGTCAGAGAGAAATGCTGGAGGAACTGTATGTCGCGGATCTTCTCGATGAGGAACTGCACATCTCGCACCTTACTAAGACTGCCGAAGCTACTAAGGCTACCGAAGCATAGTACAGGAAGCATAGTACATAGTCCGGCTTGCGGCACATTATATAACGTGCCGCGAATCGGAACGCAAAATAATCCGCCCCGCTTTCGTCATCTCCGACGGGCGGGGCTATTATTTTGTGCGCGGTCCGGCTTACGATTACCATACGGCGATACGCGGTTTCGCGCCGTTGTGCGTCTGCGATTGTGCGGCGGAGTTGTATTCGCCCGATTATATGACAAATGAAGCCTGAAAAGGACAGGACAAATCGCGGCGGATATGTTACAATCCTGTCGGAGGTGAACCTAATGAACTGGATTTCGGACATACAGCGCGCAATCGACTACATCGAAGCGAATCTGCCGGCAAGCGTTGACGCCGACGAAGTGGCAAACCATATTCACACGTCAAGCGACTATTTCGGAAAACTCTTTATAATAGTAACCGGACTTACCGTCAGCCAGTATATCCGGAACCGTAAACTGACGCTTGCGGCGGTCGAGCTTTTGAATCCGAAAAACAAAGTTATTGACGTCGCGGCGAAGTACGGCTACGAATCCCCCGAAAGCTTCACAAAGGCTTTCGCG
>JAITNK010000042.1 GCA_031290515.1 Oscillospiraceae bacterium | reverse complement strand
TTAGCGTTGTCCCGCAGAAACTCAAGGCTCGCCCCGGGATACAGCGCGACGAGGATGATATCCGCGTCGGCGAACGGCGCGAGTCCCGCGTCCTCGATAACGCCCGCGTCAAGCGCGCGGCGCACGGTTTCCGCGTCGCGGTCGTAGCCGGAGACGCGGTGGCGCGTCCTCGATATGGCAGCTTTAGCGGCAGAGCCGCCGATGAGTCCTAGTCCCGCAATCGCAATATGCATAAAAATCAACCTCAAAAATAAAATAATGCACAAATCTGCCTAAACAGCAAATTTGTGCTTGACAAACACCTCAAAGTGAGATACAATTAACCGCTATTCCCTAAAACGCGAGAATGCGGAAACTTACCCATTCTTTAACTATCGACAGTCTATCACAAAACTCGGAATTCGTCAACATATCACGCAAACTTTTGACAACTCACCCCGGTGTGTCGAATGCGGGTTGTTCAAAGGTGCGATTACAGAAATACGTAAGGAGTGACGCTCATGCCCCAAATTACAGCGAGGACAAAGGATGTAGCATACGGAAAGACGATTCGCAAGAGCTTTAGCAGGACGGAGGAAATCCGTGAGATGCCGAACTTGCTCGAGGTGCAGCAGGACTCGTACAAATGGTTTCTCAAGACGGGACTGCGCGAGGTGTTCCGCGACATGGCGGCGATCACCGACCACACCGGGAACCGTGAGCTGACGTTCCTGGATTTCACCATGGAGGAAGCGCCGAAGTATTCCGTGGAGGAGTGTAAGGCGCGCGACGTGACGTACGCCGCGCCGATCAAGGTGCGCGTGCGCCTGCGCAACCGTGAGACGGAGGAGATCAAGGAACAAGAGATTTTCATGGGCGACTTCCCTATTATGACCGAAGCGGGTACTTTTATTATAAACGGAGCCGAGCGCGTCGTCGTCTCGCAGATCATCCGTTCGCCGTCAACGTACTTTGAGCGGAAAATCGACCCGAAGACGATGGGCGCGGTGTACGCCGCGACGCTGATCCCGTACCGCGGCGCGTGGTTGGAGTATGAGACGGACACGTCCGACGGCTTTTATGTCCGCGTGGACAAGAACCGCAAGCTCCCCGTCACCTGGCTGCTGCGCGCGACGGGGCGGCGCCTGGAGAGCGACCCCTATACGTGGCTGTCCATGGCGGGCGGCGAGGCGGGCGGCGTGACGACCGAGCAGATCAAGGCGATCTTCGGCGAGGACGAGCGCATCGTCGCCACCCTCGACAAGGACGCGTGCGTCACGCGCGAGGAGGCGCTGATCGAGCTCTACAAGCGCCTGCGCCCCGGCGACCCCCCGACGGTGGACTCCGCCGAGACGCTGCTGAACAACCTGTTTTTCGACCCCCGCCGGTACGATATCTCCACCGTCGGGCGGTACAAATTCAACAAAAAGCTCGCCATCTGGGCGCGGCTGGACGGCGCGACGCTCGCCGAGCCGGTCGCCGACCCGCTGACGGGCGAGATCCTCGCCGACGCGGGCGAGACGCTGACGCGCGCGCGCGCCAAGGAGCTCGACGCGAAGGGCGTCGTCAGCGCGGTCATCCACGCCGACGGGCGCGCGGTCAGGGTGTTCTCCAACGGCATGACGCCGCTCGACGGGTTCGTCGATTTCGACCCCGCCGCGTATGGCATCCGCGAGCGCGTGCGGTTTATTATCCTGAAAAAGCTCCTCGACGAGTACGAGGGGGACGCGCTGCGCGAGGCGATTCTGGAAAACCGCGACGCCCTGATCCCCAAGCACATCCTGCCGGACGACATTTTCGCGTCCGTCAACTACCTGAACAACATCGCCCACGGCGCGGGGGACGCGGACGATATCGACCATCTCGGCAACCGGCGGATGCGCTCCGTCGGCGAGCTGCTGCAAAACCAGTTCCGCGTCGGCTTCTCGCGCATGGAGCGCGTGATCCGCGAGCGGATGACGCTGCAAGACCTCGACATTATCACGCCGCAGTCGCTGATCAACATCCGCCCGGTGACGGCGGCGATCAAGGAGTTCTTCGGCTCCTCCCCGCTCTCCCAGTTCATGGACCAGACGAATCCGCTCGCCGAGCTGAAACACAAACGCCGTCTGTCCGCGCTCGGTCCCGGCGGACTGACGCGCGAACGCGCGAGCTTTGACGTGCGCGATGTGCACTACACGCACTACGGGCGTATGTGCCCGATTGAAACGCCGGAGGGTCCGAACATCGGGCTTATCTCCTACCTCGCGGCGTTCGCCAAGGTAGACGAGTACGGCTTTATTCAGGCTCCGTACCGCAGAATCGACAAGGCGACCGGCACAATAACCGGCGAGACCGTCTATATGACGGCGGACATAGAGGACGAGTTCACAATCGCGCAGGCGACCGAAATCGACGGGGACGGAAAGTTCCGCCGGCAGCGCGTCGTCTGCCGCCACCGCGACGAAATCGTCGAGGTCGAAGCGGAAACCGTCGATTTTGTGGACGTTTCGCCCGGAATGATGGTATCTATCGCGACGGCGATGATTCCGTTCCTCGAAAACGACGACGCGACCCGCGCGCTTATGGGCGCGAATATGCAGGGGCAGGCGGTTCCGCTGTTACAGCCGGAAGCTCCGATCGTCGCGACCGGAATCGAACACAAGTGCGCTGTGGACAGCACGGTCTGCAAAATCGCGGAGGACGACGGCAAAGTCACCTCCGTCTCCGCGACGGGGATCACCGTCCGTTACGACAACGGCGGCTCGGCGGACTATCCGCTTACGAAGTTCGCCCGCTCGAACCAGGGCACCTGCATTAACCAGCGTCCGATTGCGAACGTCGGCGACCGCGTGAAAAAAGGCGACATTCTCGCCGACGGTCCGTCCACGGCGGACGGCGAAATCGCGCTCGGCAAGAATATACTCGTCGGCTTTATGACGTGGGAGGGATATAACTACGAGGACGCGATTCTGATAAACGAGCGTCTGTCGTACGACGACGTGTTCACGTCGATTCACATCGAGGAACACGAAATCGACGCGCGCGACACGAAGCTCGGTCCCGAGGAAATTACGCGCGACATTCCCGGCATCAGCGCGGACGCTCTCGCCTACCTTGACGAGCGCGGAATCATCAGCATCGGCGCGGAGGTTCACTCGGGAGACATTCTCGTCGGCAAGGTCACGCCGAAAGGCGAGACCGACCTCGTCCCGGAGGAGCGGCTGCTCCGCGCGATATTCGGCGAAAAGGCGCGCGAAGTGCGCGACACGTCGCTCAAAGTGCCGCACGGGGAGTCCGGTATCGTCGTTGACGTTAAGCATTTCACGCGTGAAAACAACGACGAAATGAACCCCGGCGTGAACGAGGTCGTCCGCGTCTACATCGCGCAGAAGCGCAAAATCTCCGTCGGCGACAAAATGGCGGGGCGGCACGGCAACAAGGGCGTCGTCTCGCGCATACTGCCGCAGGAGGATATGCCGTATATGCCGGACGGCACGCCGCTTGACATCGTGCTTAATCCGCTCGGCGTTCCGAGCCGTATGAACATCGGACAGGTACTCGAGGTTCACCTCGGATACGCGGCGCACACGCTCGGCTGGAAAGTCGCCACGCCTATATTCAACGGCGCGAACGAACAGGACATCTGGGACACGCTTAAGCTCGCCGGACTGTCGGAGGACGGCAAGAGCGTCCTGTATGACGGACGCACCGGCGAATCGTTCGACAACCCCGTCACCGTCGGATACGTCTACTTCCTGAAGCTCCACCACCTTGTGGACGACAAGATTCACGCGCGCAGCACGGGACCCTACAGTCTCGTTACGCAGCAGCCTCTCGGCGGCAAGGCGCAGTTCGGCGGACAGCGGTTCGGCGAAATGGAAGTCTGGGCGTTGGAGGCATACGGCGCGGCGTACACGCTGCAGGAGATACTGACCGTCAAGTCGGACGACGTGACCGGGCGCGTCCGCACATACGAGTCGCTTGTCAAGGGATTTAACATTCCGAAGCCGGGCGTTCCGGAGTCGTTCAAGGTACTCGTCAAGGAGTTGCAGTCGCTCTGCCTCAACGTCCGCGTGCTCGACGAAAACGGCGACGTTATCGAGCTTGAAAACGAGGACACGGACGACGATTTCCGCGAGGTGCTTCACCGCGACTCCGGCTACTCCGACGATTCGGAGCGCGGCTTCGCGTCCGCCGGGTTCACCGTAGGCGCGGCGGAGGAGATTCTCGACGTCGGAGAAGACGAAGACTTCGGCGACCTGTTTGAGGAAGAGGAAGAAGCAGACCCCGCTTTCGGCGCGGAAGACGAGCCGATTTCGGTCGATGAGGAGGATATTTAATGAGCTTTGCAACGTTTGAAGCGATTCAGATCGGACTCGCGTCCCCGGAAATGGTTCGCGCCTGGTCGCACGGCGAGGTCAAGAAACCCGAAACCATCAACTACCGCACGTTAAAGCCGGAGCGCGACGGACTTTTTTGCGAGCGTATCTTCGGACCCACGAAAGACTGGGAATGTCACTGCGGAAAGTATAAGAAAATCCGCTTCAAAGGCAAAATCTGCGACCGCTGCGGCGTCGAAGTCACGAAGCAGTCCGTCCGTCGCGAGAGAATGGGGCATATCGAGCTTGCCGCGCCCGTGTCGCACATCTGGTATTTCAAGGGCATACCGTCGCGTATGGGACTGCTGCTCGACCTCACGCCGAGGACGCTCGAAAAAGTGCTGTACTTCTCGGCGTATATCGTAACCGACCCGGGCGACGCGTCGCTTACGCGTCTGCATAAGCACCAGATTCTTAGCGACAAGGACTATCACGACGCGCGAGAGAAGTTCGAGGACGACTTCTCCGCCGGTATGGGCGCGGAAGCCGTGCGCGAGCTTCTCGCGAACGTGGACTGCGAGCATTTCGTAGAGACCGTCCGCGCCGCCGACGGTTTGATTGACGTCGCGCCCGGCGAAGTCGCGCTGCACACGCTGTGCGACAAATGCCCGAACACGGACGACTGCCGCGAAAAAGTCTCCGCCGCGGTGCGCGAGCGCGCCCGTCTCCGCGCGAACGAAGAGAGCGCGAAGTTCTCGTTCCCGCGCGACGAACGGCTTACGCGCTTCTCGTTCCAGCTCCGCACGGAGCTGCGCGACGCGTCGGGGCAGAAAAAGGCGAAGCTCATAAAGCGGCTCGAAGTGGTCGAGGCGTTCCGCCTGTCTGGCAACGACCCGGCTTGGATGGTCATCGACGTACTGCCGGTCATTCCGCCGGAAATCCGCCCGATGGTACAGCTTGACGGAGGACGGTTCGCGACCTCCGACTTAAACGACCTGTACCGCCGCGTCATAAACCGCAACAACCGTCTGCGGCGGCTCATTGATATGCGCGCGCCGGACATTATCACGCGCAACGAAAAGCGTATGCTCCAGGAAGCGGTGGACGCGCTTATCGACAACGGCAGGCGCGGCAAAGCCGTCACCGGGGCGAACTCCCGCGCGCTCAAATCGCTGTCCGATATGCTCAAGGGCAAACAGGGACGTTTCCGCCAGAACCTGCTCGGCAAGCGCGTTGATTACTCGGGACGCTCGGTTATCGTCGTCGGACCCGACCTGAAAATCTATCAGTGCGGAGTTCCGAAAGAAATGGCGGTCGAGCTGTTCCGTCCGTTCATAATGAAAAAGCTCGTCGAGGACAACGTCTCGACGAACATCAAGTCCGCGAAGAAAATGGTTGACCGCGGCGTTCCCGAAGTGTGGGACGCGCTCGAGTGCACAATCAAGGAGCACCCGGTGCTGCTCAACCGCGCGCCGACGCTTCACCGTCTCGGCATACAGGCGTTCGAGCCGATACTTGTCGAGGGGCGCGCGCTGAAGCTCCACCCGCTCGTCTGCACCGCGTATAACGCGGACTTTGACGGCGACCAGATGGCGATACACGTTCCTCTGTCGAGCGAGGCGCAGGCGGAAGCGCGGATTCTTATGCTGTCCGCGAACAACCTGCTCCACCCGAAAGACGGTCAACCCGTCACCGTGCCGACGCAGGATATGGTTCTCGGCTCGTACTACCTGACGTATGTGCGTCCGGACGAGAACGCGCCGAACCCCGGCGCGACCGGCGACCAAGACAAATACGCCGTGCGCGCGTTCTCGTCGAAGGACGAGGCTCTTATGGCGTACTCCTCCGGCGACCTTAAAATCCACGCGCCGATTCGCGTCCGCGTCGTGAAAGACACGCCCGCGGGCGAAGTCACGAGACTCGTCCGCACGACCGTAGGGCGGATTCTGTTCAACGAACCGATACCGCAGGACCTGGGCTATAAGAACCGCGCGAACCCGGACGAGGAATTCGACTTTGAAATCGACTTCCGCTGCGGCAAGGACGAGCTCGGCGACATCATCAAACGCTGTATCACGAAGCACGGTTTCGCCCGAAGCGCGGAGGTGCTCGACGATATAAAGTCGCTCGGCTTCCGCTATTCGACGCGCGGCGCGCTCACGATTTCGATTGCGGATATGACCGTTCCGGACGAAAAGAGCAAGCTGATTCACGATACGGAGGAGAAAGTCGTCGCCGTCGAAAACGCGTTCAAGGAGGGTCTGATTACCGACGAGGAACGCTATAAAATCGTCATTGAAGCCTGGAACGAGACGACCGCCGCGGTCACAAGCGCGCTTCAGGGCACTCTCGACGAGTACAACCCAATCTATATGATGGCGAATTCCGGCGCGCGCGGCACGATGACGCAGATTCGCCAGCTCGCAGGTATGCGCGGCATTATGGAGAACACGTCCGGACGCTCGATTGAGATTCCGATTAAGTCCAACTTCCGCGAAGGACTGTCGGTACTCGAATACTTCGTAGCCGCCCGCGGCGCGCGTAAGGGCGGCGCGGACACCGCGCTCCGCACGGCGGACTCCGGCTATCTGACGCGCCGTCTCGTGGACGTTTCGCAGGACGTTATAATCCGCGAATACGACTGCGGTACGCACGAGGGAATTTCCGGCTCCGCGCTGACCGAGAACAACGTACTCGTCCGCGCTTTCGCGGAGGCTGTAAACGGACGCTATCCGTCCGAAAACATCGTTCATCCGGACACCGGCGAGGTACTTTACACGACGGACAATATGCTCACGGTCGAGGACGCGGCGAAGCTCGAGGGGTACGGCATACGCGACGTCCGTATCCGCTCCGTGCTCGTCTGCGAGGCGCGCTCCGGCGTGTGCGCGAAGTGCTACGGCGTTAACCTTGCGACCGGCGAACCGGTCAGTATCGGCGAGGCGGTCGGCGTTATCGCGGCGCAGAGTATCGGCGAGCCGGGCACCCAGCTCACAATGAGAACGTTCCACACCGGCGGCGTCGCCGGAGACGATATTACAAAGGGTCTGCCCCGCGTCGAGGAGCTTTTCGAGGCGCGCCGTCCGAAAAAGATGGCGATTCTCGCGGAAATTTCCGGCAGGGTCACAATCGAGGACACGCGCAAGAACGCTGCCGTCGCCGTTACGGTTACGTCGCCCGGTACGGACACGGAACCCGGCGAGGTGCGCGTCTACCAGACGCCGAAGAGCGCGGGTCTCCGCGTCACGAACGGCGGCAGTATCAACCGCGGCGAAAAGATTACCGACGGTACGCTTAACCCGCACGATATTATGGCGATTCTCGGCAAGGACGCGACGCAGGAATACCTGATTGCCGAGGTTCAGAAAGTGTACCGCGAGCAGGGCGTGGCGATCAACAACAAGCATATTGAGGTAATTGTGCGCCAGATGATGCGCAAAGTGCGCGTCGAGGACGGCGGGGATACCGGAATTCTCTCCGGCACAAACGCCGACATTCTTGCGGTGCGCCGTATGAACCGCGAAATCGGGGAGCGTATCGCCGCGGGCGAAAAGGGCGACGACGGCGAGGAGCTGCGTCAGGCGGAATCCGGGCAGACGCTGCTCGGCATCACGAAAGCCGCTCTCGCGACCGACTCGTTCCTCTCCGCCGCGAGCTTCCAGGAGACGACGAAAGTGCTTACGGACGCTGCGATTAAGGGCAAGATTGACCGTCTGCTCGGGCTGAAAGAAAACGTCATAATCGGCAAGCTGATTCCCGCCGGTTCCGGACTCGCGATGTACCGTGACGCGGAAACGCTGTACGGCAACGTCACCGCAGACGCGGACGAGGAGTTCGAGGTTGACCTGTCCGGCATAAAGAAATTCGCCAACGTATTATAACCGTCCGGTCGCCGGATTCTCCCCCGCGCTCTGCGCCCGCAAGCTCGCGCGGGGAACTCGTCTGCGGACGCGGACTACTCTAAACTCACAGCAAGAACGGAGCGGCACAGAGCCGCTCCGTTCTTGCTGTATTAGCCGTTTGCAGCCGTTATCCGTCGTCCGCCGCGAGTAGTGACCGTACAGCTTGACATTGTAGTTTTCAACGCTGTTTGTCAATTCACTCGGACTTTGTAAAATTGTGTTGCCGCCCTTGACTTTTTCTCTTTTATGTGTAATAATCGCAAAAAGCTGACAGAAACGGAGATAGTAAGATGGATTTCCTCACAGCTACAAGTGAATACTATTCGCACTGGCTCGGCGCAGATATTGATATTAACGCATTTAGCGGAGTTGCTTGTTTTCCGGCGCGGCAGCGCGAAACTGTTCAGCCGGGCGACTCTGAACGCAGCGACATCTACGCGTGGTATCAACCCGGCAAGCTAATAATATCTCACAGCGAGCGTGCTTCTACGCGAATTTCCGAAATTAGCGGCAA
>JAITNK010000162.1 GCA_031290515.1 Oscillospiraceae bacterium | reverse complement strand
ACTCGTTCCGGTTACTGAGATGGAGTACGGGTTAATGTTCCAACTTACAATCGAGTTACCTAAACTGACGTTTGTTAACCACACACCATACATCACCATAGGCACAATGCCCTGCCCGGAAACAGCGACGGAGATGTCGTCAGGAACTTTTTCGAGTGCGGATGCCGAGAAAGAAAACGCAGAAAGCGAGAAAATCAGCGCGAGCAGTATCGCGGTATATCGCTTGAAAATTTTGGTCTTCATTTTGGAACCTTCTTTCCGGCGCGTTGCGCCTGTTGAATGTGGGTTTTGCTGTTTATTTTGCCGTCTCATTTGTATCCCGCCCGGCGAACGTTTCGTCAGGCGGCGTTCTCCGCCGGGCGGACTGTTATTATCCTGCACTCGCGAAGTCCTCCTTTGTGCATATTTGTCTTGCTTGCCTGTATTATATCAGATAGATTTGGCAAATGCAAATGAAAATTCGGATACAAATAACTGCAAGAAGTTACAGGCTGTAACTTATTAATACTAAATGTTTATAAATAGTTACAGACTGTAACCGATTGTAACCGCTCCGTAACTATTTCGCACCGCGCCGCGCAGACTACCCCGCAAGCCGCGCGATTGCCACGGCAATCAGCAGTACGCCGCCGAACGGCGATATGTCGCGCTTCGTCCGGGACGCCGCCCTGCCGAGCGCAAGCCCGAGCACCGCGCCGAGCGCGGAGAACACAAGCGTCGCCGACGCCAGAAGCAGCGTGCCGCCGCCGTCCGCGCCAGCCGCAAGCCCGATAACCGTGCCGTCGAGACAGATTGCGAGCGCGAGCGTCGCCGCCTCGCCGAGGGACAGCGTACCGCCGCCGTCCGCGTCCGCAGCTTCGGGGTCGGCGCAGATTTCGAGTACGAGCCGCAGTCCGAGCGCGGAGAACCGCCATTTGCGCGACAGCCCGCGGCGAATCAGAGCTTTTACGCCGGAGCTTAAAAGCTGAATCAGCCCGATCGTGAACAGTACGCAGAACGAAACCGTCCGCACAGCCGCGGCGGGCAGCAGCGGCGCGAGCGCGGAGCCGAACAGCGCGGCGACAAGCACCGCCGCAGTCTGCACCGCGACGACGAGCGCGGCGGACGCGGCGGGTACGCGGATTTTCAGCGCGCCGTAGGACAAAAACGCGCAGAACAGGTCGAGCGAAAGGCTTACGGCAATCAGCGAAGCGGAGAGTACGCGGGCAAATCCGAGCATAAAAACACCTCCGGGCATAATATGCCGGGAGGTGTGGTTTTGTTACGAGTTTCAAAGCTGTTACAGTATCATCATCGCGTCGCCGAAGCTGAAGAAACGGTAGCGTTCGCGCACCGCCCCGGCGTACGCCGCGAGGACGCGTTCGCGCCCGGCGAGCGCGGAAACGAGCATTATAAGCGTCGATTCCGGCAGGTGAAAGTTTGTGACAAGCCCGTCGATACAGCGGAACTTATACCCCGGATAAATGAAAATGTCCGTCTCGCCGGAGCCTGCGGCGACAAGTCCGTTTTCGTCCGCCGCGGACTCGAGAACGCGGCACGACGTGGTGCCGACGGCGACGACGCGCCCGCCGGAGGTTTTGGCGAGATTCACGGCGGCGGCGGCGGAGTCCGTAAGCTCGTAATGCTCGCCGTGCATTTCGTGGTCTTCGATATTCTCCGCCTTGACCGGGCGGAACGTCCCCGGTCCGACGTGAAGCGTCACATAAGCCGCCGTGATTCCGCGCGCCGCAATCGCGCGCAGAAGCTCCGGAGTGAAGTGAAGTCCGGCGGTCGGCGCGGCGGCGGAACCCGGCGCGCGGGAGTACACGGTCTGATACCGCTCGGCATCGTCGAGCTTTTCCGTGATATACGGCGGCAGCGGCGTATTGCCGAGACGGTAGAGTACGTCCGCAAACGCGCCGTCGCACTCAAAGCGGACGAGCCTGTTGCCGCCTTTCGTAACGTCCGTTACCGAGGCGCGAAGCTCTCCGCCGCCGAACACGGCGCGCGCTCCCGTGCGGAGCTTGCGCCCCGGACGCGCGAGCGTTTCCCAAACGCCGTCTCCGGCGTCGCGGAGCAGCATAAGCTCGCACACGCCGCCGGTTTCGAGCCGCCCGAGCAGTCGCGCCGGAATGACGCGGCTGTCGTTCAGGACGAGACAGTCGCCCGGGGACAGCAGCTCCGGCAGCTCGGAAAAAGTCCGGCGGGACGCCGCGCCGCCGGATTTCGGGAGTACCATAAGCCGCGACGCGTCCCGCCGTGCGAGCGGAGTCTGCGCGATAAGCTCTTGCGGGAGTTCGTAGTAAAAGTCCGACCGCTTCATAGGCTCCTAATTGCCGTAAACATCGACTTGCGTAATCTGAACGCCGGTGAAGTAGAACTTGACAATCTGCTCGGCGGTCATATTATACACGCTCGCCATCGAGTACGCGCCCCACTGGCTCATACCGATACTGTGTCCGTTTCCGGCACCCGCGAACATAAATTTCCCGTTGATTTTGCCGTCAGCCGAGCCGTCCCCGACGTTAACTTCGCCGACGCGCACCGTGTCGCCTTTGCCGTCCACCGCGTAGATTGAACCGGGCGGAAGCGCGTCGCCGGACGACCAGCCGGCGTCGGCGTACAGCTCCGAGGACTTCGGCACGGCGACGAGTCCCGCCCCGCCCTGAATGAACAGCTCCGCTGACGGGATAAGCGAGTTGCCTCCGATGTTGAACCGAATCGAGCTTAGCCCGAGCCACGACCGTATGCGGTCGCCGCGCTGTATCGTGAACTTGTACCCAGACGCGTCCGCAACCTCGACGGCGTATACGTTTCCGACCGCCGTAACGTCGGTAACGCGAGCGGACACAATTGTGCCGCCGGTATAGCCGCGGGATTTTAGTTTGGCAGTAAGTTCCGCGGGCGTGTACGAAACAGTCCAGTAGTAGTTCGAGATTTTGGATACGACCGCAGTCTCGTAAGGATCCTCCACGCCTTTAAGGTGCGGCAGAGTCTCGTTCCAGACGTTTTCGCAGTTTTCGGTCGCGCCGCCGTCGCTCGACGAATAGTATGTGCTGACGAGATCCCCGCCGTAGGTTATGTACTGCCCGCTCGTTTCGTCACAGGCGCGGTTAGAATTGTCGGACGCGTTATTGTCCCCGCGGTAGACCTGGCAATGCTCGGTCGTACACAGGTCAAAGCCGGAGGACGAGTGCGCCCCGACTTTCCGCGCGGCGTACGTCCTCGCGCACAGTGCCTGCGCCTTCAACGCCTCAAGCGGCCAGCCCGTACCCATTTCGTACGGCACAACGCCTTTCGCATAATCGTCAATCGACACATAGTTGATTACCGATATGTACCCGGTCGGGCGGCTGTACTGAAACCCGCCGTAGTATTTATAGCCCTTGAACCAGGTCGTCGGGTTGCTGCCGGCTTCCGCTATCGGGCGGACGGCGAGATACGCCTTGCCGCGCGCGTCAAACTCAAACAGTACGCTGCCGGAACCGGTTTTCACGACCGTGACCGTCTCCGCCGTGCCGGAGTTAACGTCTGCGGAGCCGGAGTATCCGCGGGAGGACAGCGCGCTCGCCGCCGCCGACTGCGTCGCGAAGTCGCCGGACATAACGTAAAACGCGCCGCTGTCGTATTTCACAAAAGACTCGATAATACCAGAGCTTTCCGCCGCGGCGAGCGCGGATGCGTATGTACTGTGCTTATTGCGGAACTGAATGTGATAACAGCCGACGTCGAAGTTCGCGCTGTCGTTGACGTACATATTGTTTCCGGAGTCGTAACGCATATTCATATCGCGCATCATCGTGATTTTCGTCTCGCCCGTGGTCGCGCCGACGGAGACGAAACGGCGCAGCGAGTCGTAGTAACCGAACTCGAAGCCGGAACCGCCGCCGCCGGTGACGTTTTGCAGGTTTGCGGACTCCATCGACCCGGTCGAGGCGGTCGCGCCGGTAAATTCGCCGTACCGCAGACCGATGCGCATAATGCCGCTCGGCGGGCCTACGGCTTCCGCGGACGCGTTCTGCGGCGCGTAAAGGTTCGACGAGACTACGGCGGCGAGCGCGATAAGCGCGGCTGCGATCCGTCTGAATGTTCCGTTTCTGAATTTTGAAATCATTTTCCCCTCCGCCGAAAAATCAAGCGGCGCATTTTTTTGCTTGACGGAATAACCGGTAAATGCTACAATATAAAGACGCAAATTTCCGCAACTAAATGCAAATCAATGTACGTCCCCGCCATTATACGACATATTTCGCAAAAATGCAAGAGAGGTTTTTTAGCAATGACAAACAGGAAGTACAGGGTCGGGATTATCGGCGCGACGGGTATGGTCGGACAGCGGTTCGTCACGCTGACCGCGAATCACCCGTGGTTTGAGCTTGCCGTCCTCGCCGCGAGTCCCCGGAGCGCGGGCAAGACTTACGCCGACGCGGTCGCCGGACGCTGGTTTATGAAAGAGCCGGTGCCGGACGCGGCGAAAAACCTCATCGTACTCGACGCGTCGGCTGACCGCGGGGAAATCGCGGCGGCGGTCGATTTCGTTTTCAGCGCGGTCGATATGAAAGACAAGGAAATTTTCGCGCTCGAAGAGGCTTACGCGCGGCTCGAGTGTCCCGTCGTGTCGAACAACAAGTCGCACCGCTGGACTCCGGACGTGCCTATGGTTATCCCGGAGCTGAACGCTTCTCACCTCTCCGTCATACAATATCAGCGGGAGCGTCTCGGCACGAAACGCGGGTTCATCGCGGTAAAGTCCAACTGTTCGATACAGAGCTACGTTCCCGCGCTCCACCCGCTGCTCGGCTTCGGCATAACAAAGGTTCTCGCGACTACATATCAGGCGATTTCCGGCGCGGGCAAGACGTTCGACGTCTGGGAAGAAATGGTGGACAACGTGATTCCGCTCATCGGCGACGAAGAGGAAAAGAGCGAGCGGGAACCGATGAAAATCTGGGGTAAGCTCAGCGGCGGCGCGATAGTTCCGGTGGATTCGCCGTCGATTACCACGCAGTGCATACGCGTTCCGGTGACGGACGGACACCTCGCCGCCGTATTCGTCTCGTTTGAGCGAAAACCGGAAATCGACGAAATAAAACGCCTCTGGGCGGAATTCTCCGCCGAGCCGCAGACTCTGAACCTGCCGTCCGCGCCGAAGCGGTTTCTCAACTACTTCGAGGAGGAGAACCGTCCCCAGGTGCGGCTCGACCGCGAAAACGAGCGCGGTATGGCTGTCGGCATAGGGCGGCTGCGCCCCGACACGCAGTACGACTATAAATTCGTGTGTCTGTCGCACAACACGCTGCGCGGCGCGGCGGGGGGCGCGGTTCTGCTCGCGGAGCTGCTCGCCGCACAGGGCTATTTCGACTGACGCTCGCGGGTACGCTTGGATGCGAGCTTTTTGCGAAAAGCGAGCCGCCGCCGCAGCGGCGTTCTCTGTGCGAGCTTGCGAGCACGGAGCGACAGCGCGGCTTTGCCGTGCCGAGCGAATAAATACGCGAGCCTGCGAGCACGGAGCGACAGCGCGGCTTCGCCGTGCCGAGCGAATAAATACGCGAGCCTGCGAGCACGGAGCGACAGCGCGGCTTCGCCGTGCCGAGCGAATAAATACGCGAGCCTGCGAGCACGGAGCGACAGCGCGGCTTCGCC
>JAITNK010000152.1 GCA_031290515.1 Oscillospiraceae bacterium | reverse complement strand
GCTAATTTGTGCCGCAAATGCCCCCACTGCCGCCGTGGATCCGGAATCTTTCCAAGTTGTTCTGCTAATCTTTCTATCTTCATGTTGACATAATAACATAACCCTAAAAAAAAGTAAATGCTGTCGCCCTGACGCCAATATGACAAAATCTTTACAGTCGCCGGCGGTCTCTTTACTTTGCGCCGAAGCTGTGTTATTATAATAAAATCTGCGAAGAGGGTACGGGGATGCGTCGGACGCGCCTTTTTTTCGGAAAAAAAGCGAAAGCTTTTGAGCGTCCGAAGTCGCGTTCCCCGTGCGAACGCCGCGAGTACGGAGCGCAGGGAAGCTCCGCCGACCAAGCGGCTAATACAGCGCAGGGAGGCTCCGCCGACCAAGCGGCAGATAAAGCTTCGCCCGACCAAGCGGCTAATAAATACAGACGCAGCCGGAATTTATTTCCGGCAAGCATAACAGGGGGTGATGTGCTATGATTTCAGAAAAAATGAGCGCGCTTGCGCGCAATAACAGCGTTATACGCGCGATGTTCGAGGAGGGCAAGCTCCTCGCCGCGAAATACGGAAGCGCGAACGTATACGACTTTTCGCTCGGCAACCCAAACTTTCCGCCGCCGGAGTCGGTGAAAAACGCGATTATAGGTGTGCTGTCCGACACTTCGGCGGCGAACATTCACGGTTATATGCCGAACGCAGGATTTCCGGAGGTGCGTGCCGCCGTCGCGGACGCGCTTAACGCGCGGCACGGCACAGAGTACGCGTCGAAGAATCTCGTTATGTCCGTCGGCGCGGCGGGCGGGCTTAACGTCGCGCTCAAAACGCTGCTGAATCCGGGTGACGAGGTTATCGCGGTCGCGCCGTATTTCGTCGAGTACGGAAACTACGTCCGCAACTATGACGGTTCGCTTGTCGTCGTACCTGCGCGCGCCGGGGACTTTCAGGCGGACGCGGCGGCAATCGGCGCGGCGGTTACGGCGCGGACGAAAGCGGTTATAATCAACTCGCCGAACAACCCGACCGGAGTCGTGTACACCGAAAGCACAATACGCGAAATCGCGGACGTTCTCCGCGCGAAGTCGGAGAAGTCCGGCAGCCCGGTTTACATTATATCCGACGAGCCGTACCGCGAGCTGGCATACGGCGGCGTTCGGGTTCCGTGGATTTCAAAGTACTACGCCGATACAATCGTCTGCTATTCGTGGTCAAAGTCGCTGTCGCTTCCGGGCGAGAGAATCGGGTACCTCGCCGTCTCGGACGAGTGCGCGGACTCCGCGCAGATACTCGAAGCCGCGGCGATTGCGACGCGCGTACTCGGTTTCGTCAACGCGCCGAGCCTTATTCAGCTCGCGGTCGCGCGGGTGCTCGGCGAGGAGCCGAACCTGTCGGGGTACGCCGAAAACCGGGAGCTGCTGTACGGCGGACTGACGAAGCTCGGCTATGAGTGCGTGTACCCCGAGGGCGCGTTTTACCTGTGGGTAAAGGCTCCCGGCGGCGACGACAGGGCTTTCGCCGAGGCGGCGAAGAAATACAACATACTGCTCGTGCCGGGTACGAGCTTCGCGGGACCCGGATACGCGCGGCTCGCGTACTGCGTCGCGAAAGAGACGATAGAGCGCGCTCTCCCGGCGTTCGCGAAGCTCGCGGAAGAGCTTAGGTTATAAGTTTTCGGGCGGCAGTCCGGGGGAACGAATGCGCAATACTCCGGCGAAAGGGCATTTAGGCACGGGCGAGCAACGCCCGCCCGTGCCGGAAATTTAACGACAGAGGGCTTTGCCCGAAGGAGTGAACTGTGAAAAAAACAATACTTTCGGGAATACAGACCTCGGGCGCGCTGCACCTCGGAAGCTATCTCGGAGCGATAAAAAACTGGGTGGCTCTCGCGAACGAGTACGGGTGCTACTATATGCTCGCGGATTTGCACGCGATAACGGTCAGGCAGGACCCCGCCGCGCTCCGCGAGACGACGCTGCGGCAAATCGCGCAGTACGTCGCCTGCGGACTCGACCCCGAGCGGAACACGCTATTCGTGCAGAGTCACGTCCGCGCCCACGCGGAGCTTGCCTGGGTACTCGGCTGTTACACGATGTTCGGAGAGCTGTCGCGTATGACGCAGTTCAAGGACAAATCGGCGAAAAACGCGGAGAATATCAACGCGGGGCTGTTTACCTACCCGTCGCTTATGGCGGCGGACATACTCGTGTACAAGGCGGACCTCGTTCCGGTCGGCGACGACCAGCGTCAGCACCTCGAGATTACGCGGGACATAGCGCAGCGGTTCAACGGCATATACGGCGACACGTTCGTCGTTCCGGACGCGTATATCCCGAAGGTCGGCGCGCGTATAATGAGCTTGCAGGAACCGACCGCGAAAATGTCTAAGTCGGACAGCTCGCCCGGAGGATGCGTATACCTGACGGATAGTCCGGACGTTATCGCGAAAGCGTTCAAACGCGCCGTCACGGACTCCGAAGCCTCGGTGAGGTACGACGCGGAAGCGAAGCCGGGAGTCTCGAACCTCATCGAGATTTACTCCGCCTGCACCGGGAAAACCGCCGCCGAAACGGAGACCGAGTTCTCGGGACGCGGTTACGGCGACTTCAAAAAGGCGGTGGGCGACGCGGTTACGGAGACGTTCCGCCCGATTCGGGAGGAAGCGGAGCGTATTCTCGCCGACCGCGCGTATCTCGAGAGCGTTTACCGCACCGGCGCGGAGAAAGCCTCCGCCGTCGCGGACGCGACCGTGCGGGAAGTCTATGAAAAAGTGGGGTTTCTCGCGAAATGACGCTTGAGGCGTATATGCGGGTCGGGGTCGCGTTCGCCGCGGCACTCGTAATCTGCTTCCTGGCGATGCCGATAGTCCGCAGTTTCGCGTACAAAATCGGCGCGATAGACGTTCCGGCGGACGAGACGCGAATGCACGACTACGCAATCCCGCGGCTCGGCGGACTCGCGATTTTCCTCGGCTTCATATTCTCGGTCGTGCTGTTCGCGGACATTTCAAAACAGCTTCAGGGTATTCTGCTCGGAGCCGTTCTGATTGTCGTAATCGGCGTACTCGACGATATTATGAACCTGAAATGGTACATAAAGTTCGCCGTGCAGATAATCGCCGCGCTGATTCCGGTATACCACGGAGTCGTCGTATCGGTCATCTCGAACCCGAACGTGTTCAGCGAGGCGCAGTACCTGAACCTGAACTGGCTGTCCGTGCCGATAACCGTCGTCTGGATTGTGCTTATCACGAACGCGGTGAACCTAATCGACGGACTGGACGGACTCGCCGCCGGGGTTTCCGGCATCGCGAGCGTAACGACGCTCGTGATTTCGCTCATCGTCGCCGACCTGAACGTCGCGCTCGTAATGGCGGCGCTCGCGGGCGGCTGCGTCGGCTTTTTGCCGTACAACTTCAATCCGCGCAAGAATCTCAAAATGATAATGGGCGACACGGGCGCGCTCTTTCTCGGATATATCCTCGCGAGCGTGTCTATAATGGGACTGTTCAAGTTCTTCGCGATTATCTCGTTCGCGGTGCCTTTCCTCGTCCTCGGACTGCCGCTGTTCGACGTTACGTTTTCGTTCATACGCCGGATTGCGAAAGGACAGCACCCGATGCACCGCGACCGCGGTCACTTTCACCACAGACTGATAGATATGGGGCTGTCGCAGAAGCAGGCGGTCGCGATTCTGTACGCGATTTCGATTCTGCTCGGACTCGCCGCCGTGGTCATCACGACGAGCGGGGAGATGCGCGCGCTGATAATCGTCGCGGCGTTCGCCGCCGCGGGATCGATTGCGTTCCTGCTTGTACGGAGCCGGGCGGCTTCCGGCAAAAACGCAGACGCGCAAACGAAAGACGCAAAACCGGGAGACGGGGAGGACAAATCCCCGAAAGACGGATGAGTACAAAACGGCTGCTGCTGCTCAGTGCGCTCGCGCTGTCCGCGATACTGCTCGCGCTGCTTATAATGCTTGCGCCGGGCGGTTCCGCGGCGCGGAACTTTGAGCTGCCGTCTCCGGCGCAGTCCGACCCTCCGGCGGAGGACGGCTTCGACGCCAGAGCCGTCGCGATTACCGCGGACAACGTACGCGAAGTCGTCGCGAGGATACGGCGGCCCGACGATTACTCGCGGGAGCTGCGCTCGGAGCAGTTCTGGGACGGCGGGACGGCGGTGTACAACTTCTCGGTCGCCGTGTCGGGACAGAAAACGTCCGTAGTGATACGCTTCGGGCAGACGGTTAAGCGCATTATACTGCGCGACGGTTACGTCTATGTGCGGTACGACGGCGGGTACGGCTGGTTCAGCACGCCGCAGCTCTCGCCGTCCGACGCGGACGAATATCAGATGCTCCCGACGTACGAGAGCGTTACGGCGCTCGGCAGGGAAGACGTACTTTCGGCGGAACTGCGTTACGACGACGCGGGACGCGCCTCGGTTTTCGTCCGCGCGGCGGACGGCGCGCTCGGCTACGTCACCGAGTACACGATTTCGGCGGAGTACGGACTCGTCACGCTCGCGGAGACGTACGACGGCGACACGCTCGTTTTCCGCGTCTCGGCGGGCGAATGCGACACGGAGCGGCCGGACGGCGCGCTCTTCGAGATTTAGCGGGTCATATAATCGCTACGGCGGCGAGCAGGAACAGAAATTCCTCGTCTCCCGACTGCGCGTACAGATACAGAAAAAGCAGCATCAGAATAACGTCCGACGCGTCGAGCCCGAACGGCAGCGCGAATCGTTCGCCGAAAATTGCGGAGAGCACTCCGCGGCGCGGCGGATGTGTTCCGCGCGGAGCTTCGTCCGGCGGCGCGGGTGCGAACGCTTCGGCGACCGGTTCCGACGCGGGTTTCGGCGGACGGCGCGGCTCCGGCGTTTGCGGCGGCTCGTCTACGCGGACGAAACTGCCTGTGTTGCCTATGTATTTGTTGAACAACTCAGTTCACCTGATTCCCGAATTCACGCATAGCGCGTCTCGCGACGCGGGCGAGCTTCGCAAGCTCCGCCGCGCGGCCGAGCTTTCCGCGCTTTTCCTCGCCGAGGTACGGCGACAGCGCATTTATGAGCGTCTGCTTGTCGCTCGCGCCGTTGTACTCGCCGAGCAGCGTCATAGCGGCGGAGAACAGTTTCGGGTCGATTCCCGCGGCGGCTCCGAAAAGACCCGCTTCCGCCGCCGGTTCGGAGCGCGACTCGGGTTCTGCGGCAGGCTCCGCGCCGTCCTGCGGTACGGAAAACGATTTCGCCAGCTCCGCGATTTTCGCCATATCTTCCGGGGAAGACAGGATTTTGTTCAGAGCGTCCTCAAAGTTCGGCATACGCCGCCTCCTCTTTTATTGCGCACACGGTGCGCGCCGCCGAACGCTACCGCTCCATTATATCGCGGAGCCGTCCGGCGAGCCGCGCGCCCTCCGGCGTTGCGAGCAGAGACGACACCGCGCCTTTCAGAGCTTCGACGTCGCCGGTCTGCGCCGCTTTCCGCACCGATTCGGCGTTGATAAGCTCGCGGACGCGCCGTCCGTCCTCGCCCTGAACGAGCTGTTCCAGCTCATCTTTGTGTTCGCTGAGCTTCCGACCCTCGGGCGAGCCGAGAAAATCGGCTGCCTGCCTGTTTATGTCCTTGTTTTCCACAGCGGCACCTCCGTTATTTATCGCGCAACGCGCTCCCGCGGCTCCGTGTCCGCGGGTACGGTCAACGCGCTTCCGCGAAGCGCGGGCGGGCGCACGCGCTCGCTTATTATTATGTACATCAACAGTATATTCGGTTCGCGCGGAAAGGTTACATATGTGACTTTCTCCCGCGCGGGATTTTGAGGATTATGAAAAAGACTAATAAAAAACACAGCCGCGCAAAGCTTATTTCGACGTTTCTGCGCGGTTCCAAGGCGTACTTCGTTCTCGCAATCGCGCTGAACATAGTATCAATCGGCGGCACGTTTCTGTCGCCGCTTGTCGTCGGCTACACGGTCGATAACGTTATAGGGCAGACCGGCAAATCCGTCAACGGCGCGGTACTCGTCGCGATACGCGCCGTGCGCGCCGTCACCGGCAGCGGAAACGAGCTGTTAAACTGCGCCGCCGCGGTAGCCGCGTTCGCGCTCGTCACGTCCGCGCTGTCGCTCGCTTACCGCGCCGCGCTCGCGACGGCGGGCGAGACGTTCGGTAAAACCGCGCGCGACACTATGTTCGCGCACGTTATGCGGCTGCCGTTCCGCTGGCACACGGAGCACCAGACCGGCGACGTTATACAGCGGCTCACGTCGGACGTCAAGACCGCGTCGAATTTCGTCACGAATCAGATTACGCAGGTTCTGCGGCTGACGATAATGGCGGCGGGCGCACTCTATGTTATGTTCTCGCTGAACGTCGCGCTCGCGCTCGTCGTGGCGGCGTTCGTGCCGGTAATCGCTGGGTACTCGTTCGTATTCGCGAAGAAAATCGGCAAAGGATTCCTCGCGGCGGACGAAGCCGAGGGCGAACTTACCGTCAACGTGCAGGAAAACCTCACGGGCGTCCGCATCGTGCGCTCGTTCGGGCGCGAGAAGTATGAGCTTGAAAAATTCGACCGCGCGAACGACAAGTTCACGAACGAGTGGATAAAACTCTCGCTCGTCAACGGGCTGTTCTGGGGCAGCGGCGACCTGTCGAACGGCGTGGTTATGCTGTCCGTTATAATCACGGGGACGCTGCTCGCCGTCGCGAAGAAGCTGTCGCTCGGCGATATGCTCGTGTTCGTGAGCTGCACTAATATGATTACCTGGCCCGTGCGCAACATCGGACGCGTACTCGCCGATATGAGCAAGGCGGGAGTGTCGCTGACGCGTCTCTCCGAGCTTATGGACGCGGAAGCCGAGTCGGAACCCGGCAGCGCGAAAAAGCCGCCGATGAACGGCGACATAGTATTTGAAAACGTGTCGTTCAGGTATACCGCGGCGGCGAAAGCCGCGCTCGGAGGAAAGTCCGCGGACAAAACGGACAAAGCCGCCGAGTCCGAACCGGAGCGCGCGTCTCCGGACGCTGAAACGCCGGACGTACTCCGCGGGGTGAACCTGACGGTGCGCGGCGGCTCGACGCTCGGAATCCTCGGCGCGACCGGAAGCGGCAAGAGTACGCTCACATATCTGCTGACGCGGCTGTTCGACCTTGAGCCGGACGGCGGCACGATCTCCGTCGGCGGGGTTGATATTCGCGAAATCGACCGGTTCTACCTGCGCGACAACGTCGGGCTTGTACTTCAGGAGCCGTTTCTGTTCTCTAAGACGATTGCCGAGAACATAGCGATAACGAGGGACGCGCCGGAGCTTGCGCAAATCCGCGAGAAGACGCGCGTCGCGTCGATTGACGCGGACATCGACGGATTCGAGAACGGCTACGCGACCGCAATCGGAGAGCGCGGGGTCACGCTGTCCGGCGGGCAGAAGCAGCGCGTCGCAATCGCGCGGACGCTGATGAAAAACGCGCCGGTGATGATATTCGACGACTCAATGTCCGCGCTCGATATGGAGACGGACAGGAAAATCCGCGACGGACTGCGCGCGGCGACCGGAAACGCGACGGTGATTATCATCTCGCACCGCGTGGCTACGCTTATGACGGCGGATAAAATCGCCGTACTCGAGGACGGCGTAATCTCGGAGTTCGGCACTCACGCGGAGCTTATCGCCGGGGACGGGCAGTACCGCCGCGTGTACGACATACAAAGCGGCAGGGAACAGTAACGCTCCGCGTCCGCAGGCGCGTTCCGCGTGCGAGCTTGCGAGCACGGAGCGCGGGGAGGGCTTCGCCCGACCAAGCGGCAAATAAGCGAGCGAACGGGTTCGCGAGCCGCCGCGAGTAACGTTCCGTCAGTGAACGCAAGATTTAACGAAGCGTTCGCCTACGGAACGGCAGCGGCGTTTTTGAACACTCCGCAGAGTGCGAAAAATATAGAGCGACAGCACGGCTTTGCCGTGCGGAGCGGCTAACAAACAGGAGTATATGTAATGAACGAAGAAGATATAGAACAGCAGCAAGACAAAAAGTTCCGCCCGAAACTCTGGGCGAGACTGATTCCGCACGCTATGCGGGCAAAAAAGAACATCATAACCCTGCTCATACTGACAGTGGCTACGGCGGCAATCGAGTCCTCGTACCCGCTGTTCACGAAATACGCCGTAGATAACTTCATAGCGAAAGGCACGACGGACGGACTCGCGCCGTTCTCCGTGCTGTACCTCGTCGTCGTGACGGCTATAGCGAGTTCCGTAGTGCTGTGGGCTGTGAACGGATTCGCGGTCGAGTACCGCGTGTCGCAGAGCATACGCCGCGCCGAGTTTATACGGCTGCAGGAGCTTTCAATAGACTACTACTCTAAGAACTCCGTCGGGTACCTCATCGGGCGGTTTATGAGCGACACGGGGCGCGTGTCGGAGTTTCTCGCCTGGGGACTGCTCAACTCGTCGTATATACTTATGTTCTCGATGTTTTCCGTGGTGTATATGTTCACGATTTCGTGGAAGCTCGCGGTCATCGCAATCGCGGTGATTCCGGTCACGGTAATCGTGACGGCTCTGCTCCAGCCGCTGAACCTGAAGCTCAACCGACGCTCGCGCGAGCTTAACTCGCGCATCACCGGCGCGATTAACGAGGGAGTCACCGGCGCGAAAACCGCGAAAACACTCGTCGCGGAGGGGAAGTTCACCGGAGAGTTCCGCGAGCTGACGAAAAAGTTCTTCACGGCGTCGCGCAGAGTGTCGCTGCTCGGCGCAATCGTGATGCCGACCGTGACGCTGGTCGGCTCGGTAGCCGTCGGCGCGATACTGTACCGCGGCGGGTACCTTGTCGGCGAGGGACTGATGAAATACGGCGCGCTCTCCGCGTTCATAACGTACACCGCGATGATCGTAGACCCGATTTCGGACGTCGCGTCGCAGTACTCGGAGATGCTCGGCGCGCAGACCGCGCTCGAGCGCGTGTTCAGGCTCATCGACGCGGAGGTCAGCGTCTCCGACAAGCCGGAGGTCGTTGAGAAGTACGGCGGCGCGTTCGACCTGAAGCGCGAAAACTGGGAGCCGATAACCGGGGACGTTGAGTTCCGGAACGTGTCCTTCAAGTACCCGGGCAGCGAGACGTACATTCTGCGGGACTTCAATCTCGCGGTGCCGGCGGGTTCAAGCGTCGCAATCGTCGGCGAGACCGGCGCGGGAAAGAGTACGATAGTGAACCTCGTCTGCCGGTTTTACGAGCCGACGGACGGCGAACTGCTGATTGACGGCGCGGACTACCGGGAACGCAGCGTCGCGTGGCTGCGCTCGTCGCTCGGCTATGTGCTTCAGGACCCGCACCTGTTTTCCGGGACGATTCGCGAGAACATACGCTACGGCAAGCTCGACGCGTCGGACGAGGAGACCGAGACCGCGGCGCGGTTCGTCTCCGCGGACGTGGTCGCCGCCAGGTGCGCGAAAGGACTCGACACCGAGGTCGGAGAGGGCGGAGCGCAGCTTTCCACCGGCGAGAAGCAGCTTGTGTCGTTCGCACGCGCGATTATCGCGCGCCCCGCGCTGTTTGTGCTCGACGAAGCGACCTCAAGCATCGACACGGAGACGGAGCGGCTCATTCAAAACGCCACGGACACAATCCTTGCCGGACGCACGTCGTTCATCATTGCGCACCGGCTGAGTACGATTACGCGCTGCGATATGATTCTCGTCGTTGACGGCGGAGAGATTGTCGAGCGCGGAACGCACGCGCAGCTTATGGCGCAAAACGGTCACTATCGCGAGCTGTTCAACGCGATGAGGATTGACGAAGCCGCGGTTTAACCGTTAACCGACCGGTCGGCGGTGCTGTTGCGCTATCCTGGAATTCATTTCCGGAGCCTGGAAAATTTTGCGGTAAATGTCGAAAAAGCTGTGGATTTTTCACCGGCGATGTGGTAGAATATCCGCAAGCGGATATTCTACCTTATCTAAGCTGATATACCACAACGGCGTAAACGCCTGTGGTATAATATCGGCGGAAGACGCGCCGTGCAACCCGCACCACTGTCAGCTCGCCGCGCCCGCAGGCGCGTTCCCCGTGCGAGCTTGCGAGCACGGAGCGCAGGGAGGGCTTCCGCCCGACAAAGCGGTAAATAAGCGCAGGGAGGCTCCGCCGACCAAGCGGCGTCCGCGCCCTCAGGTGCGTTCCCTGTGCGAGCTTGCGAGCACGGAGCGCAGGGAGGCTCCGCCGACCAAGCGGTAAATAACTCGGATAAAAGACAGGCGGCAAAATGCGAATCGATATATCCGAAATCCGGTGCGCGTACTGCCGCTTCGGCGACAGAATCAGCGACGCTGAAATCGGTTGCGTAAAGCACGGAATCACCGTTCCGGAGTTCCGCTGCGCGAAGTTCCGGCTCGACAGGGCGAAGCGCGTTCCGGAACTGCCGAGACGGCTCGACGCATCGAAGTACACGCGCGAGAGCTTCCGGCTCGACGGGAAGTAGGTAACGGCGGCGCGCCGTTTGTAATATAGTATGACAATCACAGAAGCGGCGCACTTGCGCCGCTTCTGTCATACTATGATAAATGTAAAACATACTCCCGGTCGGAGAAAAAACGGCTTAATCGGTCCGGAACGCCGCCGGCGCGACCGGAACCGCCGAATAAACGGCGCGTCTGCGGCGGCGGCGTTCCGGGGGAGAAACGACGCGCGCAAACCTCTCGGTGCGACTCGTCGTCCGTGATATAATTATAACGCCGCGAAACCCGGAAATCACCCCTAATTCGGTATCAAAATAATGTCAGTTTTGCCCGAAATGTAACAAAAACCGCCCGGGACGCCGCTGTAGTTACCTGCCTGTAACGGGTTATAAACGAATTGTAACTATTAACCGAATGATTAGCCGCCGGGTCGGGCGGCGGCAGACTGCCGGTCAATCGCCTACAGTCCCGCGCGTTCGAGCAGCTCCGCGTCGCGCAGCAACTCCGCGCCGCCGGACGCCGCAAGTCTGCCGTTTTTGAGCAGCAGTACGCGCGAACAGGTCTCCGCGGCGAACGGCAGGTCGTGCGTCGCAATAAGTTTGCCTTGCGGCAGCTCGGAAAGCGTCCGCGCGAGACCGCGCTTCGCCCTCGGGTCGAGAAACGCGGTCGGCTCGTCGAACAGCAGAAACTCCGGCTCCGTCGCGAGTACCGCCGCAATCGCGCAGAGCCGCTTCTCGCCGCCGGACAGTTTCAGCGGGGAGCGGTCGCGCAGTTCCGAAATCCCGAGCCGCGCGAGTACAGCTTCGGCGCGCTCCGCAGTTTCCGCCTCGCCGAGACCGAAACTGCGCGGACCGAACGCGACGTCCTCGAAAATGCTCGGCATAAAAAGCTGGTCGTCCGGATTCTGGAATACCAGTCCGACGCGAGAGCGCAGCTCCCGCAGAGTCTTTTTGCCGAGAATCAAGTCGCCGGCGCGGATTTCGCCGGACTTCGCGGGCAGTACGCCGACGAGCGCGAGCAGCAGCGACGACTTCCCCGCGCCGTTCGCGCCGATGAGCGCGGCGTTTTCGCCGTACCCGAGCGCGAACGAAACTCCGTCCGCCGCGACGTGACCGTCCGCGTACGCGACAGTCAGGTTATTTACATTAAGCGTTTCGCCTACCACAGCGGGAACAGCCGCAGTGCGGCGGCGGGAACGCACACGAGCGCGGCGGCGGCAGCGTCCCGCGGCGCAAATCCGCGGCGCGCGGGAGGTACGCGCCGGAGCGAGTACCCCCGGCAGCACATAGCCGCGTGGACGCGCTCCGCGCGGTCGAACCCGCGCAGCAGCAGCCCGCCGGTGAACGAACCCATATGCCGGACGTCGAGAGCTTTCCGGTCGCCAGAGCGCAGGCGGTACGCCGTCGTCATTGAGCGCAGTTCTTCGAGCAGAACGCCGATATAGCGGTAAGTTATCTCAAAAACCGTCACAAACGGCGCGGGTATGTGCAGCCGGCGGAGCTGCGCCGTAAGTTCCGCGAACGGAGTCGTCGCGGCGAGCAGAAGAGCCGCCATAACGCAGAGGTACATTTTGAGCAGTATCGTCATAAGCGACAGCACCCCGAAGCTGACGGCGGCTCCGCCTATGCTAAGCGCGGTTTCCCGGTCGATAACTACGTTCGACAGTCCGGCGAAAAGACAAAACGGAAGCGCGATAAGTACGCGCTTCAGCAGTATTCCGTAAGGTATTTCCGCGAGAGCCATCATAAGAAACGGATAGAACAAATACGGCGCGAGCCGCGTGAAGTCGTACCGCCCGAACGAAGCGGTGAAAACGATGAACGCGAGCGCGCAGAACAGCTTGGCGGCGGGGTGCAGGCGGTGAATCACCGTACGCCCCGCCGCGAGACTTTCAAGCGCGCGAAGTCCGTTCGCACTTGAGGCGATATTCGGCATTACGCGCCGGCTTCCGTTTTTTTGCTCTTCTTGACCTTACCGATTACAAGTCCCGCCGCTCCGGCGACCGCAAACGTAACGGCGGCTCCGACGAGTCCGGCGACGGAGGTGCCCGCCGCGCTCTCGCTGTCTTTGAACGCGTAGTCCGGCAGGAACGCCGTGCTCTCCTGAACCGCCGCCGCGCCGTCCGCGACCGGGTTCGTCGCCGCGTTTTCCTCGAATTCCTCAAGTCCCGCTTCCGCGTCGCCGCGGCTGAACACGTTGCCGATTGCCCACTCCAAACCGTCGGGGTTCGACGACGCGGAGAGCGATAGCGCGCCGGCGACGACTACCGCGAGCGCGGCAAGAACGATAAGCGGCTTTTTGACCGATACCGCGCCGAGCTTTTTGCCGGTGTTCGCAGACTCGATAAGCTCCGGGCGCATTTTCCAGATGAAGCACAGCACAGCCGCGGTAACCGCGCCCTCGACGAGTCCGATTGCGAGGTGAACCGGCAGCATAAGTGTCACAAACGTACCGAACGGCAGCTCCGTAATGCCGGAAAACAGCGTTTCGAGTACGACGCAGAACGCGCCGGCGAGCAGTCCCGCAGTCGCCGAAACGACCGACGCGGCGGACAGGCGTTTAACGTCGGCTCCGCGCTTCAGAAGCGGCTTGAACACCAGCGGGTAAATCAAAAGGCACGGTATGACGCCCATATTGAATATGTTGCAGCCGAGCGCGAGCAGTCCGCCGTCCGCGAAAAACAGGCACTGTATGATAAGTACGGCGGCAATCGACAGAAACGCCGGAACGCCGCCGAGAAGTCCCGCGAGCAGTATGCCGCCGCCTATGTGCCCCGAGGAACCGGTCGCCGGTATCGTGAAGTTTATCATCTGTCCCGCGAAAACGAGCGCGCCCGCTACTCCCATAATCGGGATTTTCTTTTCCGAAAACTCGTCTTTTTTAACGCGCGCGACGGAGATACCGATTGCCGCGACCGCTACCGCGTCCATAGCGAGACCCACCGCCGGGGAAAGTAACGCGTCAGCCATGTGCATAAGAAACTCCTTGGTTTACGCTAATTCAGCTTCGCTGAATCGCGTTTATAAGATTTGCCTGATAACCGGCGCCAAAGCCGTTATCAATATTCACAACCGATATTCCGGGGGCGCAGGAAGTAAGCATTCCCAACAGGGCCGAAAGCCCGCCGAAGGACGCCCCGTAGCCCACGCTGGTGGGAAGGGCAATGACCGGCGCGGAAACAAGGCCCGCTATCACCCCCGGCAGGGCACCCTCCATGCCGGCCACCGCGACGATGACCCTGGCCTTGCGCAGCTCCTCAAGCCGGTTAAAGAGCCGGTGAATCCCCGCGATGCCCACGTCGGTAATAAGGGCCACCCGGCTGCCGAAGAACTCAGCCGTCCGGGCCGCTTCCCCCGCGTAAGGCAGGTCCGAAGTCCCGGCGGCCACTACCGTAACAAGGCCCCGGCGCTCTTCGGGTTTGCAAAAGCTCCCCACCGTAAGGGTCCCGGCGCTTTCGTCGTACTCTGTATCGGGGAAGCGGCGCCCTATCCTCTCCGCCAGTTCCTTCCCGGCCCGGGTCCCCAGAACAGGTATTCCCTTTTCCCGCATCCGGGTAATAATCGCCTCCGACTGGTCCACGGTTTTCCCCATGCAGTAAACCACTTCGGGATATCCCGTGCGCCTGCTCCGTCCTGAGTCTATCCAAGCAAAGCCGAGATTATCCCCCGTAGCCCCGCCGTCCATTTCACCATCCACGATGTCTTTCTCCCCCCATTATTCATTATTCCCTAGCCATTATTCATTTCCCTAGTCTCCCCCCGAATGATCCTCTCGGCTTCGCCCAGGGAGATTCCCCTTTCGCGGGCAAGAGCGGCCCGGTCCTCAAACTCAATCTTCGAGCTTGATTTCTCCCCGCCGTAGAAGACGGTCTTTTCTTTAGCCTCGCCGAAAGAGCCTGAAAGGGTCCTTTCTTCCCGCCTGAGGGAGAGGCGGCTCACCGCGCTTTCCCTGAAGCCTATGGTAGTGGATTGACAAAAAAATGTTTCCCGTAAAATGTCAAGCCTGTCCAGGCGGCCCAGAACCGAGACCACTACGCCGGGCCGGGATTTCTTCATGGTGCAGGGGGTAAAGGAAACGTCCAGCGCGCCGGCCTCAAAGAGCTTTTCCATAAGGAAGCCCAGGGCCTCGCCGGTCATGTCGTCGAGGTTGGCCTCCATAAGGGTAAGCTCCTCTCTGATCCAGGGCCTGTCCCCGGAGGCCATGTCCATCTCCCGCCAGGAGACCCGGAGCACATTGGGCTTGTCCATCTTCCGGTTCCCGATGCCTATGCCGGTTTTAATCTCCTTAAAGGAAACAGGGCCGGTAATAAACTCGTCCACGCAGGAGGCCAGGATAGCCGCGCCCGTGGGGGTGGTCATTTCCTTGTTAAAGCCCCCGGTCCTTACCGGCAGCCCCCGCACCAGAAGCTGTGTTGCCGGCGCGGGAACGGGCAGAATGCCGTGGGCGCACTTCACCGTACCACCCCCAAGCTCAATCTCCCCGGCGGTAATCTTCTCAGGCTGTAAAAGATCCAGACAAACCGCCGCGCCCACGATGTCAATAATGGAATCCATGGCCCCTACCTCGTGAAAGGCAATATCCTCCACCGGGACCCCGTGAACCTGGGATTCGGCGGCGGCGATACGGCTGAAAATATCCAGAGCCCGCGCCTTCGCC
>JAITNK010000141.1 GCA_031290515.1 Oscillospiraceae bacterium | reverse complement strand
ATGCCGCGCTCCGTGCGCAGCCGGCGAATTTTTGCTCCGAGTTTTATGTTCATTTTGCAATAGCTCCGTTCGTTAATGTTCAGCTGACAACCGTATTATGACACACTGCGGCAGACTTTTCAATAACCCGGTATGCGAACGTATTCGCGCTCCGCGCGAATATTGGCGTTGCTTTCGCCGATATGCGCGGGAAACGCCGCAAAAACTCCCGCGAAAAAGTATTTGACAAACCGGCGAAAATGCCATATAATATTTAGCATAACATATACAAATAATATGCAATTTTGTTTGCGCTCACAGCCGCAAGCAAATCAGATAATATATATAGGGAGAAAACAGTATGCGATACGGTATGCTTCTTGACCTTGAGCGTTGCACCGGGTGCACCGCCTGTGTAACCGCTTGCAAACAGTACTTTAATACGAGCCTCGACGTTGATTACACTCAGGGCAGCTTTACCGAGTGGGGGAAAGGCGCGGACTCGCACCGCCGGTACGTTATGACGATGTGCAATCACTGCGAGAACCCGCCGTGCCACGCGGTATGTCCGACGGGCGCGACCACGAAAGCAAAAGAAGGTCCCGTCCTGACGAACGACGACAAGTGCGTCGGCTGCGGCGCGTGCGTCAAGGCGTGTCCCTACGGTCAGCGTTTTGTTACGAAAGTCGCGGACGGCAGTTTCAAGGCGGAGAAATGCACGCTCTGCCAGGATAAGCTCGCGCGCGGGGAGGAGCCGGTCTGCGTCGCGCTTTGTCCCGCCAAGGCGCGCATCTTCGGCGACGTCGAGGACCCGGAGAGCGAAATCAGCTACTACATAAAGCTGTACGGCGCGGTGAAAATCGAGGGTACAAGCGTCTATTACGTCGTTCCCGAGGGGTTTGACGCTTCGCTCCTGCCGAAGGGCTACTCGCCGGACGGGACGGGCTTCGTTCCGACCTCGCTCGCGAACAGCGAGAAGCGCAGGACGCCGGACGACCCGGATTACCGCGAGCTTAAGGACGGTCTGTTAAAGTCCCGCGACTGGATAAGAAAGAACAAGTCCGAACCTCCGGAGGACGTAGGCGGCGAGTATAAGTACAGCCATTGCGTTATGTGCAACCACGTTCCGCGCTGCGGCGTCAAGGCTCTTGTCAGGGACGGCAAAATCGTCCGGCTCGAGCGGCGCGAGGAGTACGGGAACGAAACTCTCTGCTCGATGGGTCTGGCGCAGATTGACGATATTTATTCGCCCGACCGCGTGCTCTATCCGCTCCGCCGCACGAACCCGAAGGGCGAGCGCAGCGTCTGGAAGCGCATTTCGTGGGAGGAGGCTTACGCCGAAATCGCGGAAAAATTCAACGGAATCAAGGAGCGGTACGGCGCGGAAAAGGTGCTGTTTATGACCGGCGACCCGAAAGAGCCGCGCGCGGTTATGCAGCGGCTCGCCTACACGTTCGGCAGTCCGAATTTCGGCACGGAGTCGTCAACCTGCTCGACCGCGCTCGCAATCGGCGCGAAGCTCATATACGGTATCCGCAGCCGCGCGGCGACGGGCGCGTCGATGGGCAATCCCGACATAAACGACACGTCGGTCTGCATTATATGGGGAAACAACCCGGCGATGTCCGCCGGGTGGAGCGTTGACCGTATGATGAACACAAAGGAGTTCGGCACGGTAAAATACATCGTCGTTGACCCGCGCGTCACCTATACCGTCGAAAACTTCGCGGACGTACACATTCAGCTCCGACCGGGGACGGACGGCGCGCTCGCGCTGTTCTTCGCAGACCAAATAATCAAAAGCGGCAACTATGACAAGGACTTCGTCGCGAGCTGGGCGCACGGCTTTGACGGGTACGCAAGGCTCGCCTCGGAGTATACGCTCTCGCGTACAGCGGAAATCTGCGGCGTTACGGAGGACGTACTGCGCGCGGCGGCAAAGCTGCTGACGGAACGGACTAAGCCAATCGTCGTAAAAAGCTCGTCGGCGTTCCCTCACCACACGAACGGCGTGGACAATTTCCGCGCGATGATGCTGCTCATTCCGCTGACGGGAAGTCTTGACGTGGAGGGCGGACACAGGATTACGGACGACCCGCTCGACGTTGACCTCTCCGGCGCGTCGTTCAAATTCGCGAAGCTCGATTTGTATCCCGCGATTCGTCATCTGCGCGTCGATACGCCGTATCACAAAATGTGGGACGTCGTGGACATAGACGGCAATATTCAGATAAACTCGCTGCCGGAATACGTCAGAACCGGCGCGATACGCGCCTGCCTTATGCTCGGCGGAAACGCGATGATGTGGTCGCAGTCGCACGAGTATCAGGAGGCTCTCAAAAATATGGACTTCGTCGCCGCTGCCGACTTCCGCGACAACCCGTGGACGCACGACTACGTCGATATGCTGCTGCCCGCCGCGATGAGTCTCGAACGCTCGGCTCCGCTGACCTTTAACGGCAGACGGATATTTCTGCGCGAGCCGGTCGTGCCGCCGCAGGGCGAGGCGCGCAGCGACTACCGCATTTGCTGCGACATCGGCGTCGCGCTCGGCTACCGCGACGAGTTTTTCGGCGGCGGCGAAACCGCCGACGAGGAGTGCATACGCGAGGTTCTGAGAACGCTCGGCGGCTCGAAGGAGTACACGCTCGAGGACCTCCGCGCGGCGCACCCCGACGGACTCGGTCTCCCGATACGCGGCGGCGGTATGAAGTTCCGCAAATGGGAGCTCGGACTGCTCCGGCGCGACGGCAAGCCCGGTTTCGACACGCCGAGCGGAAAAGTCGAATTTGCGTCCGAGGTGCTGCGCGAGAACGGTTTGGAGCCGCTTCCGGTATACCGCGAGCCAAAGCAGAGTCCGATTTCAACGCCGGAGCTGTCCGAAAAATTTCCGCTGATTATGAACTGCGGTTCGCGCGTGCCGTTTTATTCAAACGCAAAGCACCGGGAGCTGCCGCTGCTCCGCCGCTTTATGCCGGAGCCGACGGTGCGCCTCAACCCGCGCGACGCGGCGAAACGCGGACTTTCCCCCGGCGACACGGTTCGCGTCACCGCGCCGATAAACGAAACCGGAATAACGCTTAAGCTCGAAACGAGCGAAACGATAAAACCGGGCGTTATCGACATTCTGCACGGGTGGGAGCGGGCGAACGCGAACGAGCTGATAACCCGCGACTTTGACCCGATTTCCGGCTTCGTCCCGTTCCGCGAAGGGCTGTGCGAGGTCAGCGCGTTCGCTGATTAACAATGAATAATTTACGCAAAAAACACTCCCCCAAAAAGGGGAGTGTTTTTTGCTGCGTCCGCGTTTTCCCGCGTCCGCTAAAGCGTACTGATACCGCACATCTATTCTATGATTTAACTTTCTTCTTTTTCCGCGTCAGTACGAACGTTGCGCCGACTGTCGCCGCGAGCGTCAGCGTCACCCACAGCACAGTGCCGGGGTCGCCGGTCGGCGGCGCGAGCGGGGTGTACGGCTCCAAAATCCACACTTCGTCGTCCGGATCCCAGTGCCACTCGCCCTGCGGAGTACCGTCCTCATCGACCACTACGACAATCCACGGGTCGTCGTCGCCCGGAGGCGGCGGAGGAGGAGGCGGCGTAAACGTCGGAGGCGCGGTCGGCGTGGGCGGAGGAGCCGGCGGCGTTGGTGTCGGAGTTATCTCCGGCGTGGGCGTAGGCGATTCCGACGGCGTAGGCGTAGGCGTTTCCGACGGCGTAGGCGACGGCGTATTGTACGGCGGCGGCGTGACTCCCGTCGGATAGTTCGGCACGCCGAGCGTTCCGGCAACGAGACCTATGTCGCCGTTTGCGTCCACGGTCAGTTCGGGCGGTAGAACGCCGTCAATTACAGGCGTATCCAAGGTTGACGGATTGTATACATACACCTTGTTATCGCGGAGTCCGCGCACTATCTTGAAGTTGTAACCGTGAGGACCGCCTTTAACGGTCAGCTCGCCGTCTTTCGCCGTGACGGTATAGTCGGGCACGCCCTGGTATCCCGCAGGCGGCACCTCCCTGATAGTGTATGTGCCGTCCTCTGACAGGGCGATCGGTACTTCGCCTGTTGGGTCCGTGGAGGGACTGTTAATCTTTGCGCCTGACTTGTACACCTCAAACGTGACTCCCGCAAGCGGCGCGCCGGTCACGCCGTCGCGCTTTATCAGCGTCAGCTCATACTTCGGCTTTACGTCGCTGCGCTTGAGCGTCAGCTCGGAGTCCTCAGGATCCGATTCGACGCTGCCCGGCGTCGGAACTGTGTATGCGACCTTCGCCGTACCGTTGTCAACCCAGCAGCGAATGTATACCGGCGTCGGGTCTATCGCCCAGCCGTCCGGAGCCTGCTTCTCGGTGAGCCTGTAGTATCCGGGCAGGATTTCGCAGAAGTTGTCGTCGGTGCCGCAGGCAATCGTGGCTCCCCAGCCGTAAGCGTGTTCGCTCACGCCGTTTCCGCCGAGGACGCTCGCGAGATCGGCGGCATAATCGTCTGCGCTGTCAAACTTTTCGAGCGTGTACAGCGCGCCGGTGAAGTGCGTATTGTCATTGGTGTACACTCCCGGAATCGGCGTAGTGCCGTTCTCCGCGTACTTCTCGACGATGATTTTCGCCGTCGGCGCGGACTCGTCCGGTTCGTTCCACAGCGTCGCGCCGTAGGTGAACCGGTACGTCGAGCCGTCTTTGGACGGTACGGCGTTGACAGTTACAGCTTTGTCGTAGTCACCGTCGAGGTCAATGTTATCGTCGCGGTCAACGTCCTCGCTCATCTTCAGCACACCGTCCGCGAGCGACAGATACCAAGT
>JAITNK010000090.1 GCA_031290515.1 Oscillospiraceae bacterium | reverse complement strand
GAGCGCGGGGCGGGCTTCGCCCGACCAAGCGGTAAATAAATGCAGGGAGGGCTTTGCCCGACCAAGCGGTAACTGCCGACACAGTCGGCTCCGCGCCCGCAGGCGCGTTCCCCGTGCGAGCAAAGCGAGCACAGAGCGGCGGGAGGGCTTCGCCCGACCAAAGCGGTAAATAACTTGCCCGACCGGGCGGCAACTGCCGGCGCAGCCGGCTCCGCGCCCGCAGACGCGTTCCCCGTGCGAGCAAAGCGAACACGAAGCGCAGGTCGGGCTTTGCCCGACCAAGCGGTAAATAAGCGCAGGTCGGGCTTTGCTCGACCAAGCGGTAAAAGGAGTGCAGCGACAATGAACAGTAAACGAATTTTCGCGGTGCTGACCGCGATTGCCGTCCTGCTCGCGGTTCTTGTTTCGTGCGCGGAAACGGGCGACGTTTCGGGTACGCCGTCCCCCGGGAGCAGCCCCGGTTCCGCCGATTCGCAGGAAAACGCGGAGTTCCGCGAGTTCACCGAGACGTTTCTCGTCTCGGAGTATATGATGGCGACCTACGGTATTCACGACGACTTCAAAATCCCGGAGAACTTCGGGTTCCCCGCGGACTATGCCGTCGCGTGGTGTGTCGGCGAAGCGTACTCCGACGAGGTCTACGAGGCGTTTATGGCGGACTCGGCGGCGCGGCTCGCGGAGTTCGGCTACGATTCGCTGAACGCCGACCAGAAAATCGTCTACTCGCTGCTCGAGTATAATTTCCGGAACTTCTCCGAGTCGCTCGACACCGAGTATTACGACGAGTATCTCATTCCCGGTACCGGTATGCATATGATGATACCGATAATTTTGAGCGAGTACAAACTTCAGCGCGAACGGGACATTACCGACCGCATTTACCTCATCGAGACGGTCGGCGAGCTTTTAAGCGAAATCGCCGAATACGAGTCCGAGAGGTCGGCGCGCGGTTTCTTTATGACGGACGACGCGCTCGACACGGTGCTTGAAGAGTGCGCGGCGTTTATCGCCGACCCCGGCGGCAATATGCTGATAACGTCGTTCGACGAAGAGATGAGCGCGCTCGGATTCGACCTTGACGACGCGCTCCGCGCCGAATATACGGAGCGCAACCGCCTCGCCGTACTCGACAAGCTCATTCCCGCGTACGAGGAGTTTATGACTGCGATTGAGGCGTTCCGCGGCACCGGAGTCAACACCGCCGGACTTGTCGGGCTGCCTCTCGGGCGCGAGTACATCGCGCTCCGCCTGAAGATTATGGGGCTTTCATACACGCCGGAAGAGTACATACAGAAAATCGACGACGCGCTCGCCGCCGACATTAACGAGCTTATTCGCATAATAACCGGCGATTACGACGCGGTTTCCCGCATCGAAACGCTCGGCTTCCCCGGCAAACCGGCGGAGGAGATTATCGAATTCCTGAAGTCCGCGGCGGTCAGCGACTTTCCCGCGCTGTCGCCCGGCACGGAGTTCAAGGTGAACTATGTCGATAAGTCGCAGGAGGAAGCTGCGCGTCCCGCGATGTACCTCCCGCCGCAGGTGGACTATCCCGAGGGCAACGTCATAAAGGTCAACAACCTCTATGCGGAGAGCGACGCGTCGGGCTTTTTTACGACGCTCGCGCACGAGGGGTATCCCGGTCATCTGCAGCAGTTCGCCGGACTGCGCGCGTCTGACGCGAGCCTTGTCCGCAAGTTGCAGAACTATCAGGCGAACACCGAGGGCTGGGCTACATACGCGGAGCTGTATTCCGCGAAGTACCTCGGCGACGACAAAAACGCAATTGATTTGATACGGCTCGATTCGGAGCTTAATCTGCTGATGTCCGGGCGCGTCGAAATGGGCGTTAACTATGAGGGCTGGACGCTTGACGACGTTGAGGACTTCCTCGCGGAGTATGGCTTTTCGGCTTATGCGGACGTGTTCTACGACCTTATGGTCTCGAGTCCGCTGATTTACGTTATGTACGTCGGCGGCTGGCTCGAGTTCGTCGATCTCCGCGCGGCGCATCCGGAAATGTCCGACCTCGAGTTCCACACGGCGTGTCTCGACGCGGGAATCGTGCCGTTCTCGATACTCGCGGACCGGCTCGGCGGCACATAGCCGCGCCTGCGGACGCGTTCCACGTGCGAGCTTGCGAGCACGGAGCGACGAGAGGGCTTTGCCCGACCGAGCGGCTAATAAGCGAAGCCGGAATTCATTTCCGGCAAGCGGTAAACACGCGAGCGAACGGGTTCGCGAGCCGCCGCGAGTAACGTTCCGTCAGCGAGCGGCGCACCGCGAGCCGTACGGAACGGCAGCGGCGTTTTTGAGCCGCTTCGCGGCGAAAAATATTGAGCGACGGGAGGGCTTTCTCACCCCGCAAAGTCTGCGGACTTCGCGGGGACCCCGATTGCCCGACCGAGCGGCTACAGCCGTCGCAGACGGCTCCGCGTCCGCAGACGCGTTCCCCGTGCGAACGCAGTGAGCACGGAGCGCAGGGAGTCTTCGACGACCAAGCGGCTAATAATCAGCGGATAACAAGGAGTAAACTTTGAGTTTGCGTGAAACACTTGACGCGTATAAGGAAAAAGATCCGGCTGCCCGCAGCCGGGCTTATGTGTTTTTCCTGTATCCCGGCGTTCACGCGACAATATACCACCGCGCCGGACACTGGCTGTACAGACACAAACGCTACTTTCTCGCGCGCGCGGTGAGTCAGTTTTCGCGCTTCTGGACGGGAATCGAGATTCACCCGGGCGCGGTTATCGGAAAACGCTTCGTCATCGATCACGGCACCGGAATCGTCATCGGCGAGACCGCCGAGGTCGGGGACGACGTACTGATTTTCCAGGGGGCGACGCTCGGCGGCACCGGCAAGGACGCCGGCAAGCGTCACCCGACCATCGGCAACAACGTTATGATAGGCGCGGGCGCGAAGCTGCTCGGACCCGTAAAAATCGGGGACAATGCGCGCATAGCCGCCGGCGCGGTCGTACTTCGCGACGTGCCGCCGGACTCCACCGCCGTCGGCGTGCCCGCGCGTATTGTCCGTATAGCCGGCAAAAAGGTGGCTGTTGCCGACGCGCTCGACCACACGGGAATCTCGGATCCTATGGCGGCGGAACTTGCCGCGCTCCGCGAGCAGGTTCGCATACTCGAAAAAGCTGTTGAGGAAATGACAAAATGAAGCTCTATAATACTCTGACGCAAAGAAAAGAGGACTTTGTGCCGCAGACTCCGGGCAAAGTGCTTATTTACGGCTGCGGACCTACCGTCTACAACTTTATGCACGTCGGCAACGCGCGTATGGCGGTCACGTTCGACGCGCTGCGCCGCTACTTTGAGTACCGCGGGTACGGCGTGACGTATGTGCAGAACTTCACGGACATCGACGACAAGATTATCCGCCGCGCCGCGGAAGAGGGTATCACCTGGCGCGAAGTGTCGGACAAGTATATCGCCGGGTACTTCGCCGACGCGCGCGCGCTCGGTATCGGCGACGCGACGGTTCACCCGCTCGCGACCGCGCATATCCCCGAAATTATTGCAACCATTGAAAAACTCATCGCCAAAGACCTCGCGTACGCGGTGAACGGCGACGTGTACTACCGCACCGAGCGTTTCGCGGACTACGGCAAGCTGTCGCACCAGCCGCTCGAAAACCTGCGGGCGGGCGCGCGCATCGAGGTCGGCGAATCCAAGGACAATCCGATGGATTTCGCGCTGTGGAAATCCGCGAAGCCCGGCGAACCGAGCTGGGCAAGCCCGTGGGGCGACGGCCGCCCCGGCTGGCACATCGAGTGTTCCGCGATGAGCGCGAAATACCTCGGCGACACATTCGATATTCATTGCGGCGGCGTGGATTTGGTCTTCCCGCACCACGAGAACGAGATTGCGCAGAGCGAGGGCGCGAACGGCGTTCCGTTTGCCAAATACTGGCTGCACAACGGTATGATTACGACGAATAAACGCAAAATGTCAAAGTCCGCCGGCAACTTTTTCACCGTGCGCGAAGCCGCCGCGGTATACGGCTACGCGACAATCCGCTATTTCGTGCTGTCGGGGCACTACCGCTCGCCGCTCGATTACTCGGCGGACGTACTCGAACAGTGCCGCGCCGCGCTCGCGCGGCTCACCAACGCGCGCGACAACTATGCGTTTCTCGCGAAGTCCGGCGGCGGCGAACCTGCCGGCGCGCGGCGCGGCGCAGACTCCGCGGCGTTTCTCGCGCGGTTCACCGCCGCGCTCGACGACGACTTCAACACGGCGGACGCAATCGGCATACTGTTCGACGCGGTGCGCGACTGTAACTCCGCGCTCGCCGTCTCTCCGTCGAAAGCACTCGCGGAGTCCGCGCTCGCGCTGTTTGACGAGATGAACGGAGTACTCGGGCTTGTATTCGAGAAGCGAGACTCCGCCGCCGATACTGCGAAAATCGAGTCTCTCGTCGCGGAGCGGGACGCCGCGCGCGCCGCGAAAAACTGGGCGCGGTCGGACGAGCTGCGCGACGAGCTGAAGTCGCTCGGCGTGACGGTTGAGGACACGAAGCAGGGCGCGAAGTGGACGCTCGCCGCAGACGGACCGATGTAAGGCAGACGGGCTAATTAAAGAATGAAAAAATCAGCGGACGCGGTATATATATACCGCGTCCGAAATTTGCTTTTGCGATAACGCGCGTTCCTTGCGTCTCTATACCCCCGCGGCTTTTTTTACCATACTTTCGTGCGCCGGGTCCGGCAATCCGTCGGCGTGACGGATACAGTTGCTGAAATACAGGTCGAAGTGTCCGGCGAAATTGTTCGTCGTTACCGACTGAATGTCGTGCGGATAGAACGTCATCGACGCGGCGAGCTTTCTGCCGTCAACCTCGCAGAGCATCGCGCGCGGAGTCCACGAGAACCCGCCGAAGACGCTTTTCGCCGCCGCGGTGTCCGCCGCCGTAAGCGGCTCGCAGTCCGCGTGACCGGCTCCGACGGTGCGCCTTATCGCGAACGAAACGCCGGTATCGAAGTCCGTGAGCTTCACGGTTTTTCCGATCGGGACGACGTACTGCGCCTCCGTCCACCAGTCGAGGTATTCGCCGTATTTCGCGCCGGGAGTGGCTTTCACCGGCACCGTATGCACCGCGACGCGCAAGCCCTGCCCGAGATTCAGCACGGACTCCGTGTTCAGTCCGTTGTCGGACAGCAGTTCCTGCATCGGTATGCCGTATCTGACGGAAATATCCCATATCGTGTCTCCGCGCTGCACGATGTATGTGATATACGCGACGCTCGGGGCAGTCGCTTTCGGCGGTTCCGGAAACAGCGGCAGCGGCGACTCCGGCACGGCGGGGAACACCAGCGTCTGCCCGATTCGGAGCGCGTCCGAGGTTATCCCGCTGTAACGCATAATGTCTTCGACCGTAACGCCGTACTTTTTGCCGAGCGCGTACAGCGTGTCGCCGGCGGCGACCTTGTATTCGACGTAGTCCGCCGGAATTTTCAGCGTCGCTCCGGCGTATATCGTGTCGTTCTCGAGTCCGTTCAGCCGCTTGATATACGCGATTTCCGTACCGAACGTTTCGGCGAGCCTGCCGAGCGTGTCGCCTTTTTTAATCATATACTCGATGTATAGCTTGTCTTCCTGCGCCGCGGGGCGCGACACGATCAGAATCATACCCGGCTCGATCGCGTCGGACACGAGTCCGGAGAGTCTCATTATTTCCGCCGCCGTCGTCGCGTAGGTCTGCGCGATTTTCCATAATGTGTCGCCCGCCGCGACCCGGTAACGCACCGAGTCGGAAGCCGCCGCTGGCATTTTTATCAGCGCGAATGCCGTCAACACGGCGACCGCAAGCGCGGCGGCGCGCCTTGTGAACCGATTTTGCATAATATCGTCTCCTCCGCGTTTAGTCTTCGCGCGGGGCGGCGGATTATTTTTGTAAATTGTGACAGCGGCGGTATTGGGCGGCGCGCGGCTCTGCCGCGCGTACCGCTAACGCGCGCGCGGTCAGCCGGACGGCTCCGTGCCGGGGGAGTAGGTTTCGAGGATTTCCCGCCAGCCGTACCCGAGCTTCGCGAGCAGATTCGCGCCCTGCTGGCTCATACCCACGCCGTGACCGTAGCCCGCGGTCGTGATAACCACGTCGTCCCCGACCTCGGCGGCGAAACGCGTCGAGCGCAGTCCGAAGAGCCGCCGCAGTTCCGCGCCGGGTACCGTAACGCCTCCGATTTCAACCGACGCGACGCGTCCCGCGGCGGTCGGTTCCGCCGCGCCGAACCACAGCGAAGCGTCCGCGCCGAGCTTCGCGTCCGGATACGCTTTCGTGATTGTCTCTTTGAAGTCGGACTTAGATATAACCACGGTTTCGATAAGGCTCGGCACTGTCTCCGCCGTCTCCGGCGTTTCGACGCTCACGAGATACGGATACGCCTTGCCCCATACGTTTTCGCTCGCTTCGGTCTGCACCGAGGACGACGCGTGGAACGCCGCGAGTATCGGCTCGCCGTCATATTTCAGGTACACGCCGTCCGTTTCGCGCACCGCCGCCGTAATTTTGCTTATGTACGCGCCGTAGTCCGCGCCCCACTTCTCGCGGAGCTGCGCCTCCGTCTTATACGCGGCGCAGTGCGCGGAGTCGGAACACACGTCCGCGTCCGGGTGCGCGGAGCTTCTGTGCCGCGACGAGTAAACCGCGTACGTCCGCGCGGCGACCGCCTGTGCGGCGAGAGCGTCCGGCTCAAAGCCCGGCGGCATCTCCGCCGCGACGGTTCCCGCGAGATATTCGGACATAGAAATTTCGCGTACTTCGCCGTCCTCCGACAACCGCAGGGTAAAGCTCCCGTCGCTCCAGCCGTCCGGCGGCGCGGACGGCGCGGGGTGCGGCGTTTCGTACCCGTCCGGCGGCGCGGAATCTTCCGCCCTGAAACTTGCGTCCGGCGCGGTCTCCGCGTACGGCGACAGCAGCCCCGTCAGTATCGAGGCTGCGACCGCGAGAAGCGTTGCTGCTATGTAAATCGGTACCGTGCGTTTCATCGGCGCGCTCCTTGAAGCTGAATTACTTGACAGACGGCGGCAAAGAGAGTAGAATGGGCGAAAGTCTGACCGCGCGGCGCGTCGGGCTTGTACGAAAAATATATGAGGTTAACGGATTGAGTATTCGGAAGTATCCGATTTTTATCGGCGCGGCTACGTTCATACCCGCCGCCGCAGTGTTCGCGGTGCGTCTGCGCTGGCAGGTGCGGGGCTTTGAAAACATCGAAAACAACGCGACGCTCGTACCGAAGCGCGGCGGAACCGAAGCGTGGCTCCTGCTCGCGATTATACTCGCTTTCGCGGCGATTGCGGTCGGCTGCGCGGTATACGCGGAGCTTCGTCTCCGTGCGCCCGGCGGCTACGCCGGGAACTTCCGTCCGCTCGGCGGAGCAAGCTCCGCCGTCGCCGTCGTCTGCGGGTGCGCGATTGCCGCCGCGGGTCTCGCGGAGCTGCTCGGTACGGCGCAGCCGCTGTCGCTCGGACTGCTGACGTTCGCGGGGGGAGCCGCAATCGCGGTGAGTCCGCTTTTCCGGCGCAACCCGACGAGTATTCTGTTCCTGGTTCTCTCCACCGTGCCGGAGTTATTCTTCGTCTTCTGGCTCGTGCTGACGTTCAGAACGAACCAGACGAACCCTTATATCATCGCGTACGCGCCGAAAGCCGTCGCGCTCGCGGCTTCGACCGGCGCGTTCTATTTCATCGCCGGAAACGTCTACGGCAGAAGCCGCAGACTGTTTACGACGCTCTCTATGATGCTCGCCGTGTTCGCCTGCGCGGCGACGCTCGCGGACGGTCTCGCGGACGACCTGTTTCCGGTCACGGAACTCGTCGTGTTTATGATGACTGCGGTGTATCTCGCGTTTAATCTGATAAAATTCTCGGCGAACCTGCGCGAAAAGCCGCCGGAGGAGCCGCTTATCCCGAACGGAGCAGCGAATGAAACCGATTGAAACCGTTGCGGTTATAGGACTCGGCGCGATAGGCGCGTGCGTATTCACGCAGATACTCGGACGCGCCGAGCCGGGCAGCCTGTTCGTCGTCGCGGGCGGCGAACGCGCCGAAAAGCTCCGGCGCGACGGCGTAATATTCAACGGCGAACGGTACGGCGTGCCGGTCGCGGAGCCGGGGTGCGGCAAGACCGCCGACCTGCTGATTTTCGCTGTCAAGGCGAATCAGCTCACCGCGGCGATTGAGGACGCGCGCGGCTTTGTTGCGGACGGCACCGTGATTCTGTCGCTTCTCAACGGTATTAACAGTGAAAAAACGATTTCGGACGCGTATAATACCGGTCATACGCTGTACTCATACGCGGTCGGGACGGACGCAACCCGGACGGACGGCGGGATACGCTGTTCAAAAATGCTCACGATACCTTTCGGCGAGGAGACGAACGACCCGGCGAATCCGTCGGAAGCCGTCGCCGCCGTGCGCGGCTTCTTCGACCGCACCGGTATGCCGTACGCTATTCCGGAGGATATGCGCCGCAGTATGTGGTGGAAATATATGATGAATATGGGCGTGAATCAGACTCTCGCGGTACTGCGTCTGCCCTATTCCGCGCTTCAGCGGCGCGGATACGCCCGGGAGATTGCGCTCGGCGCGATGCGCGAGACGGCGGCGGTCGCGCGGCGGCTCGGAATCGCGCTCGCCGACTCCGACGCGGAGGACGCTATGGCGGTCGTGGACACAATCTCGCCGGACGGTCAGCCCTCCACGCTTCAGGACGTACTCGCGAAGCGCGTCACCGAAATTGAAATTTTCTCCGGCGCGCTGCTCGAAACCGCGCGGACGCTGGGACTTGAGCTGCCGGTCAACGCGCTGCTGTACAGGCAGGTGAAAGCGTTGGAGGAGAGTTATTGTTAACCGCCTGATTATTAACCGCTCGGTCGGCGGAGCCTCCCTGCGCTCCGTGCTCGCAGGCTCGCACGGGGAACGCGACTGTGGTCGCGGAGCCGTCTGCGACGGCTGTTAGCCGCTCCGCACGGCAAAGCCGTGCGGTCGCTCAATATTTTTCGCCGCGCAGCGGCTCAAAAACGCCGCTGCCGTTCCGTATGCTCGCGGTGCGCCGCTCGCTGACGGAACGTTACTCGCGGCGGCTCGCGCATTATGCGCTCGCTCACGTTATTGCCGCTCGGTCGGCGGAGCCTCCCTGCGCTCCGTGCTCGCAGGCTCGCACGGGGAACGCGACTGCGGTCGCGCACTATCCATAACGCACAGCAAAACGCCTCTCCCGTTTCGGGAGAGGCGTTTTGCGCGCGTGGCAAGTCAGTTGCTTTTCGGCTGCGCCGTCTGCGGCTGCTTCTGCTGCTTCTGACCCTGCGGCTGTACCATCGACTCGGCGTATTCCGCACCGATACCGTACGCGCCGCCGTACTCCTTGACGACCTGCATAACCTTGTCGTAGGTTTCCTTGTTCGCCCAGTCGCGCTGGAATTCGAGCAGACACTGCTGCGCCGTCACCTGAACGACGCCCGCCTGGCTCATCCGCGTGAGCGCGGCGTTGTGCGCGGCTTTGCTCGAGCCGCCGCAAGCGTCGATACACGCGTAAACCTTGTATCCGTCGTGGCGCATTGCGAGCGCGGGAAACGTTACGCAGGCTTCCGTCCACAGTCCGGCGAGGATTATCTCGCGCTTTCCGGTAGCTTCGACGGCTTTTCTGAACTTGGTATCCTCCCAGGCGTTGATACAGGTGCGGTCTATCGGCGTAACGTCCGGATAAATGTCCGCAAGCTGACATATCATATCGCCGGAGAATTCTTTCGCCTCGACTGTCGTGAGTATGCAGGGGATTCCGAAGACTTTCGCGGTCTCCATAAGCATCGCCGCGTTGTTCATAATACAGCGGCGTTCGGCGGACGCTGCGCCGAAGTACATTTGCGGCTGGTGGTCGATAACCGCGATTACGGTGCGTGCGGGGTCGAGCAGCGTGTCGGGATAGTTGCGCATTTTGAGTACCTCCGGATTTTAATTTCGGTGGTATTATTCGGCGCGCGGGGTGAAAATATGCAGAATATTCAGAATAACTTAATAAGTCGGCAAAAAAACGTTAAAAGTTTGTTCACCTTTGTCGGCGCGCGCGGTGGTAAACTTCATTCATCAGGCAAATAACCGTTTTGGAGGAATAGCAATGGACTTCGGCGAAAACGAATCTGAGCGGCGCGAACCGCCCGCGGAGATAAAGAGCGACCCTAAGCCGGGAGACCCCGGCGTTACAAGTTTCGGCGCACCCGTATTCCCGACGCACAGCTTCGATATGCGCGAACTTCGCAATATGCAGCTGTACGCGGAGGCGAACGGCGAAGCCGCGCCCGAAACTCCGGCGGAACCGTCCGCGCCGGAGCGAGCGCACCCTGCTCCGGAGGTATCCGCGCCGGAGCTTGTTCCGGAAGTGCGCTCGGCGTTTTACGGGTCTGCGGACGCGTCCGGCGCGCCGCCGCAGTCCGCGCCGCCGGTTCCCGATATTCGCGCGGAGCGGGTCGAAGCCCTGCCCGCAAGCTCGCCGGACGCCGACACTCCGCTGTACGCGCCGTCGCGCCGCAGCTTTGCCGAGCCGCCCTCGGGCTACCGCACGTTCTCCGGCGCGTTCACCGCACCCGAAACCGGAAAGTACGCCGATGAGTATCAGGAGCCGCGTATCGAACAGGCGGAGCGCGAACCGGCGCGTTCATACAGTCCGAGCGTCGCGCCGCCGTTTTACGCGCCGCCCGGGAAGCCGCGCCGGCGCGAAACCGCGCCCGAAGCTCCGCGCCGCAGGTCGGGAGGGTTCGCAAGGGCGTTCTGTCTCGCGCTTGTGTGCGCGCTGCTCGGCACTATGGGCGGCGTTTTCGGGACGCACCTCGCCTACAAATACGACATACTGAAGCAGCCGAAAACTACTGCGAGCGTTCAGCTCGGCGACAATTCAACGCGGCTCGACGGCACGTCCGTCGCGGACGCGATTGCGAAACTCGTGGACGAAAACTTCGACAGTCTCACCGCCGACCAGAAAGAACTGCTGACGTTTTTCCAGCAGGCGTTCGACGGGACGGACTCTCTCGGCGGCGCGCTGTCCGCAGTAAACGTGTTCGCTGTCGCGAGTCCGCAGGTCGTCTCCATTTCGAGCACCTATCAGGAGCGAACCTATGCGGGGACGTCCGAGAACACGGTCTACGGCTCGGGCTTTATCCTCAGCGCGGACGGCTATATTCTTACGAATCACCACGTCATCAAGGAAGCCGCGTATTACGGCACGGAGATTACCGTGACGCTCAACGACGGCGCGGTTTTCGCCGCGTCCATAGTCGGCTATGAGGCGGACAACGACGTCGCCGTCATAAAAATCGACGCGACCGGGCTTTCCGCCGTGAAAATCGGCTCCTCCGCGAGGCTGACGGTCGGGGAGCCGGTGTTCGCCGTCGGCAATCCGCGCCGTCTCGACAGCACGATTACGAGCGGCATAGTGTCGGCGTTAAACCGCAAGATTCCGCTCGAGGACGCGGGAATGGTCGATATGTTCCAGATTTCCGCCGCGGTCAACGAGGGCAACTCCGGCGGTCCCGTGTACAATTCGCACGGCGAGGTCGTCGGCATAGTCACCGCGAAGTATAAGGACAACAGCGCGGAGGGACTCGGTTTCGCGATTCCGATTGACGACGCGATGCGTATCGCCGCCGAGCTTATCGAGAGCGGGTACGTCTCCGGGAAGCCGTATATCGGCGTTACCGCAGAAACAGTCTCCAACGCCCGTTATTACAACGCCGTCGAAGGCGCGCTGGTTCTCACAGTCGAAGCGGGCAGCGCGGCGGACAGAGCCGGCGTCTATATCAACGACATAATTACCGAACTCGGCGGCTATCCGGTAACGAGCAGGGAAACGCTCAGCGACGCGAAGCGGTTTTTTAACGCCGGAGACACGACGACGATCACCGTCTACCGTATGGAGGGCAACAAAGGCAATTCTATGACCCTCAGCATTACTTTCGACGAAGCCACGCCGACGGCGTAGCTTCGCGCGGAACAATAACAACAGCGCGAGCTTTCGCTCGCGCTGTATGCTTGCGTAACGCTATGCGTGCGCGGGAGCGGCTTCGCTCCGCCTCAGGCGAATACCCGAGACGAACGCGCCGAATCCGTACAGCACAGCCGCGAGACCGATTATCCAGCCGGCGTACGGAATGAACGTCAGCACTTTGAGAATACCTACGCAAATCGCGCCGGACGCGAAGCGGTTCATTCGCCGGAAAATCACGCGTCCGAGTATAAGACCCGCCGCAATCGGCGCGAGATATACCGCGGCGGCGTATATCGCGAACCCGAGAATACCGAGCGGTACGCCGGCGACGGTGAACATCAGCGCGACCGCGACCACGGGTACGGCGACCAGCGCGGCGAGTCCGCGGAGAATGTCAATCCAGAAGCGGCGTTTGAAATCGCGCGCCTTGTCGCGGTAAAATCCGCCGCGAAGCGCGTTCATTATCAGCGAGACCGCAATCGCCGCGACGACTCCGGACGCCGCCGCGATAAGCGCGAGCCGCGGTATTCCGGACGCTTTCGCGAGCGTTCCCGATGCCGTTTTCCCGAACGAGGCGGGACTTTTGTAAGTGACGTGCGACGGGTCAATCGACGGCGGCAGAGCGGGCTTGCGCTTCGAGTAAATCGTAATCTCGCCGCCGACGGTCGTGTCCCCCGCGAAGCTGACGTTCGGCGAACGCAGCGTCAGGTCGCCGGAGATGTTGCCGTCGATTCTGACGGTTCGCGCCGCGACGACCGCGTCCCCGATTTCGCCGCCGAGCGTCACGGACAGCCCCGCGGCGTACACTCCGGCAATCTTCTCCGAAGCGTTGACGCGCACGTCCGCGCCGGAAACATATGCGTTCCGCGCGGTTTTGACGCGCACGTCAACGCTCGCGCCCGCCGCGACGATATTGTCGAGCTTTTCGGAGTCGCTGACGAGTACGCCGCGCCCGAGCGCGAACACGTCGCCGCCCGCGCCCTTTGAGACCTCCGCGGTTTCGGCGAGCATAACGACGTCGCCGACGGTGCGGTCGGGCTGACGCGCGTCGCGTGCGGCGGCGAAATAGTTCTCCCCGCCGGTTGTACCCGACGTGTCCGGCGCGTTTTCCTCCGCGCCGCCCGTCTGTTCGTCCGGGGAACCGGGCTGCGCGCCGTCCGCGGCGGGCGCGTTCGCTTCGTCCGGAGCGGCTTCGCCGTCCGCGGGGTTGTCCGCCGCCGCCTCGGACGGCTGCGTTCCGGGTTCGTCCGCGGCTTTGCCGCCGCTGCCGCCGGACGCGGAGTCGCCTCCGCTTTGCTCTGTTTTCGCCGCGTCGTCCGGAGCCGCCGCGAAAACGAACGCGGTAAGCAGAGACAGCGCGAGCGCGGCGCAGAGCAGAGCCGCAAGTAATCGTTTCATTTTTTCACCCGTAAACTTAAATTTTCAGAGCTGACTTACGTTATTATTAACGGAAATCCGAACCGCTTGCGTAAAAGATTAAGGAGATAATACCGGAAGTTACCTGACCGTCCGCTAAAAAAAGTTGCAGTCCGCACCAAAACGTGGTAGTATTACATTGTATGCCGACCGCGGGCGACCCGGCGTCCGCAATTGACCGTTATGTGCTTTCAGGGGGGTTCTATGACCTTATTTGATATTTTCAAGCTGCTCGGCGGAGTCGCGTTCTTCCTTTTCGGAATGAGCGTGATGTCCTCGGGACTTGAAAAAATGTCCGGCTCGCGCCTTGAAAAGACGCTTCAGGCGGCGACTTCGTCCACGCCGAAGAGTCTCGCGCTCGGTATGTTCATCACCGTCGCGATACAGTCTTCCTCCGCGATGACGGTTATGCTCGTCGGGCTTGTAAACTCCGGCATTATGGAGCTTCCGCAGACGGTCGGCGTTATAATGGGCTCCAACGTCGGCACGACGCTTACCGCGTGGATAACGTCGCTTACCGGTATCGAAAGTGAAAATCTGCTGATTCAAATGCTTAAGCCGGCGAACTTTTCGCCGCTTTTCGCCGTAGCCGGCGCGGTGCTGCTGCTGTTCTCAAAGAAGCGGAGACGGCAGGACATCGGCGGGATAATGCTCGGCTTCGCCGTACTTATGTTCGGTATGGTCGTTATGGGCGAATCCGTCGCCGGACTTCAGCGGAGCGAGCGGTTCCGCAGCGTACTGACCGCGTTTGAGAATCCGTTCCTCGGGCTTCTCGTCGGCACGGTTTTCACCGGAATAATCCAAAGCTCCGCCGCGTCCACCGCGCTTTTGCAGACGTTCGCCGCCACCGTCGGACTTAATTTCGGCGTCGCACTCCCGATTATTATGGGAAGCAACATAGGAACCTGCGTAACCGCGCTGCTCGCCACCATAGGTGTTACGAAAAACGCGCGCCGCGTCGCGTTCGTGCATATCGCGTTCAACATCGTAGGCACCGTTATCTGGTTTGTAATCATCTACGGGCTGAACCTTTTTATCCCGCTGCGCTTTATGAAAAACAACATTACGCCGCAGGGTATCGCGATATTCCACAGCGTGTTTAACCTCACCGTCACGTTCGCGCTGCTGCCGTTCCGCGGTATGCTCGTGCGCCTCGCGAAGCTCGCCGTGCGCGACGGTTCCAAGGGCGACCGCGCCACCGTACTGCTCGACGAGCATCTGCTCGAAACGCCGGCTTTCGCCGTTTCGCAGTGCCGCGACACAGTGAACCGTATGGTCGAAATCGCGAGGGACACCGCGCTCGCCGCGCTGTCGCTCGTCGGAAGCTACAGCCAGAAGACCGCGGACGCCGTACGCGAGGGCGAGTCCGCGCTCGACGATTTCGAGGACAAGGTCGGCACATATCTCGTGAAGCTGTCGTCGAAAGAGCTGTCCGACCGCGACTCGTATTCCGTCTCGCATATGCTGCACTCAATCGGCGACCTTGAGCGTATCGGCGACCACTCGCTTAATCTCGTCGAAAGCTCCGTCGAAATGTACGACAAGCAAATCGGCTTTACGGACGCGGCAAAAGCGGATTTCAAGGTTATCGCCGCCGCGCTGACCGAGGTCATAACGATGACGGCGTACGCGTTCACGCACGAAGACCTCGCTCTCGCGAGACACGTCGAGCCGCTCGAGCAGGTAATCGACGAGCTTGTGCGCGGCGCGCGCAACCGCCATATCGATCGTATGCAGCGCGGCGAGTGCAAAATCGAGCCGGGCTTCGTCTGGACGGACCTGCTGATTAACGTCGAACGCGTCAGCGACCATTGCAGCAACATCGCAATCAGTATGATTCAGTTCCCGAGCGGCTCTATGGAGGGTCACGAGTACCTGAAAAGCGAACGCAGCAGCGACAATCCGGAGTTTGTGCGCGAATTCAACGCGTACGGCGAAAAGTACAAATTCGACTGAGCGGCGGCGCGCCGCCGTCAATTCCGCGCGGGCGGGCTTTGCCCGACCGGGTATAGGGGATTAAAATGCAGACCATAAAACTTTTCGGAAAGATTACGGCGTTACTGACGGTTACGGCTGCCGCGCTTGCGGTCGCGGCTGCGGTTCCCGCGGGGTTTGCCGCCGCCGGAACCCCGCTTCCCGAGTACGTCTATGAGGACGCGCGGCGCGAACTGCCGTTTTCCGTTTCGTTCAATACGCTTAACGGCATAAAATCCGGGAGCGACGCGGAGAAGATATTCGCCGAAGCCCTGCAAAGTCTCGGCGCGGACGACAAGTCCGACCCGTATGTGCTTGACGCGCTCGCGCTGCTCGCGGAGGAGTGCGCGCGCTTCGGCGGCGGGAAAGACGGCGGCGCGCTTTTGAAGTCGCTGTCCGCGGAAGCGGACGCTGCCGGCGCGCCGCTCCTGCGCGCGCTCCGCGCGGGCTATAACATCAAACTTGACGGCGGGGTCTCGCTGTCCGCGGAAGACCTCCCGACCGCGCCGAAAGACGCGGAGCTTGTGTACCTCACCGCGCCGTTCGCGTCGCTGCGGCTCACAGCGGCATACTATAAGGACTCGGTCGTCCTCGCGCTGTACCGCGAGGGCGAAGCCCCCGGGCCGGCGGGTACTGCCGTTACAGACGGCGCGCCGTCTATCCCGAACGTCGCTCTGCGGTACTGGGCAATCTGGGTTATACTCGCCGCTATGCTCGCGGCGACGCTCGCGGAGCCGCTGCGCCGCCGCAGCATAACACGAATCGTACTGCCCGCGCTGTGCGTTCTCGCCGCGGCGGCGAACGTACTCACGCTTACGCTGTCCGCGCCCGCGGAGCCGGACGACTACGCCGCCGAACCGGGCGAGGGCGTGTGCGCCGTAATCCCGGACGGAGCGACCGCAATACTGTCTCTTCCGGTTGACGCCGGGGACGCTTACGACTTTACGGTCACGGACGCGGACGGCGCGGCGATACCGTCGAAGCTCAACCCCGTGACCGGGTACATAGACGCGCGGATTACGGCGTCCGGCACATACTCGCTCGAGCTGTCCGGAGTATACTTCACCGACATCAAGGATAAGGACGCGGAAATGCAGTACGCAATCCGTATTCTGACCTCGCGCGGACTTATGGACGGCGGCGCGGAGCGCAGCTTCCTGCCCGACCGCGCGATTACCCGGGCGGAGTTCCTGAACGTCGTCGTGCGCGTTATGAATCTGCTCGACGGGGACGCCGAATGTACGTTCCCCGACGTGGTGCGGAGCGACTGGTACTATACGATAGCCGCCTCGGCGCAACAGGCGGGGCTTGTGTCCGGTTTTGACGACGGTTCGTTCCGCGGCAACGACGCGATTGAGAAGTCGCAGATGGTCGAAATCGCGGGCAACACGCTCGCGCGGGTTATGGGATACTACCCCGCGGATTTGTCCGCGCTCTCGGTCTACTCCGACGCGGACTCTATGCGCGTCTGGATTCGCGAAAACGCCGCTCTCGCGACGCGCGCGGGCATAGTGCCGCAGCGGGCGGACGGCGCGTTTTCCGGCGGCGGCGTTATGACGCGCGGCGACGCGGCGGTTATGCTGTACCGCCTGTATATGAAAATATGGTGAGGTTGATTATGAGACGTATTACGGCGTTCGCAACGGCGGTTATCCTCTCGCTGACTGTGTTCGGCTGCGGGAAAAAGTCAGCCGTGAAATACACTCCGTCCGAGCTTATCGGTCTCGGCGACAAATATCTGCTCGACCTCGACTTCGAGCAGGCGGTCGTGTACTTTGAACTGCTGATTGAGCTTGAGCCGAAAAATCCCCGCGGCTACACCGGACTCGCCGAGGCGTACATCGGGCTGGGCGAAACGGAAAAGGCGGTTCGTACGCTCGAAAAGGGCGCGCGGAAAGCGGACGACGCCGGCGAAATCGAGGCATTGCTTGAAGCCCTGCTCGCGGAGAACCCGGGCGCAGCCGCCTCGCCGCCCGACGAAAACGACGGTGAAAACGGCGGCGAGGACGGCTGGCATATGCTCGACTACTACGTTACGGCGGAGCAGTACGCTCTGGTGCAGCGGCTTTCGGACAGCGCGGAAGCGTTGGACTGCGAAACGGCGTTCGGCGTTATCTCGTCGCCGGAGTTTGAGGAAATAACGCAAAAACTTCCGTTCTCGCGGGACTATGAAACGGGCGAAGCTCTGCCTGACAACAGATACGCGCAGATGTTCTTTACAACCGACAGCGGCGTTGATTACACCTGGGATGTGAATTGGTTTCTCGAAGAAGACGGCTCAACAATAATAATGCTCAATATCAATCATTATCTCGGCGAAAGAACCGCGGACGGAATCAGCTACGGACAATATCCAAGGTCGGAGATATACGTTCATTACACTACCTCGCCGGACGGCAGCAGCTTCTTCTTCAAGTTTACGGAAAATATAGACGGCATCACCGACGACTATCACTATATCTCGAACGGATACAGCTACAATTACAACTACGGTGTTGACGGCTGGCGCGACGGCGGCAGTTCCCACCGTACTACCGATACAAATACAACATACGGAAACGCGGTCGCCGGGCTTAAGGACGGCGAATGGGTCTCTCACAGTACAAGCACGCACTACACGGACTCCGTTTTGGAATATACTTCGGAAAATACGTTCTATACCACATTTGATGCGGGCGTGTATGTTACGGACAGATACTACAACGAACTGCGGGATATGTGGCTGTACGGCACTATGTCTCAGAGTTACAAAGACCAAATAAACTACGCAAATTAGTCCGGAGGTTAAACTTATGCCAAATTCGGTATTCCCCGCGCTCTCCGACCCCGCCTACCGCATAGAGGCGGAACTCGGGTCTGGCGGCGGCGGCGTGGTATACAAGGCGTGGCACTCGCGTCTCGAAAAGTACGTCGTGCTGAAGCGAATCAACGACAAGTCGGGCATCGTCGCGGCGGGCGGCGCGCGCGGCGAAGCCGACATTCTCAAAAACCTGAAGCACTCGAATCTTCCGCAGCTGTACGACTTTCTGTCCGACGAGAGCGGGATTTACACGGTTATGGAGTTTATCCCGGGGCAGAGTTTTTCGGAGCTGCTCGCCGGGGGGAAACGCTTCCGTCAGCCGGACGTCGTGCGCTTCGCGGAGCAGCTTACGGACGCGCTCGCATATATGCACGGACAGAAGCCGTCCGTCCTGCACAGCGACATTAAGCCCGGAAACATTATGCTCACGCCGTCGGGCGACGTGTGCCTGATTGATTTCAACATCTCGCTCGTACTCGAGGGAGACAGCGTGGAAGCCTTGGGGCGCAGTCCCGGATACGCGTCGCCGGAGCAGTACGGACCGCTCGGACTGCCGTCCGGAATGCAGATTCCGCCGGGTGTCTCGCAGGTTCCCGCCGCGCCGCCGGAAGCCGCGGTTTCCGGGTCCGCGACCGCGGAAACCGCGTTGCTGTCGGCTACGGAAGAGACCGCGCTGCTGACCGCTACGGAGGAGACCGCGATACTCGGCGCGGCGGACCCGGAGTCCGTCACGGAAGACCTCGCGCCGTCCGAATACGCGACGGAGGAGACCGCAATACTGTCCGGCGGTTTGCCCGCGACCGCAGTCACCGAGGAGACCGCAATGCTGCCCGGCGCGGCGCAGTCCGAAGTCTCGCGAGGGACAGTGTCCACCGCCGCGATTTTCGCAAACCAACAGCCCGCGTCCCCGTCGTTCGAGGTGTTCTCCGCGCCGCAGCGCGCGTCGTCGCAGGTGCGGCGGCAGAGAATCCGGCTTGACGCGCGCTCGGACGTCTACAGTCTCGGAGCGACGCTGTACCATATGCTCACCGGGAAGCGTCCCGAAATCGCGACGGGTAAAATCGCGCCGATACGCGAGGCGGCTCCCGAGATAAGCCGCGCGCTCGCATACATAATCGACCGCTGTATGGCGCGCGACCCGAAAGACCGCTTTCAGTCCGCGGCGGAACTGCGCGGCGCGATTGTCAATATCCACAAGCTCGACGCGCGCTGGAAGCGGCACCGCGTTAAAGCCGCGGTCACGGCGGCTATCCTGACCGCGCTGTTCGCCGCGTCGGTCGCGACGGCGTTTCTCGGGTACCGCCGGATGGGCAGCGAAAAGATTGATAAGTACAATACGCTCGTACTCGAAATCGCGGGCGCGGACGGCGCGGAAGCTTACGAAGAAGCGATAAAGCTGTTCCCCGAAAACCCTGCGGCTTACCGCGAGATGGCTGCCGCGCTCTGCGTCCCCGGCTCGTTCGAGGAGTGCATCGCCTTCGCGGACAGGGCTGTAGCGAAGCTGTCCGCCTACCCGCTTGACGCCGCCGGACTGCTCGCGTTCGGGGACATTTACTATATGAAAGGCAACTCGTACTTCGAGCTTGAGGACTATCCGAACTCGCTCGCGGCGTACGAGGCGGCGCGAGCGAACAACGCGGTAAACCCGCAGCTGTACCGCGACTACGCAATCGCGCTCGCCCGCTGCGGCTATATCGAGCGCGCGGAGACTATGCTCGGCTCCGTAAAGGACTACGACCTCGGCGACGACTCGGTCAACCTGCTGCGCGGCGAAATCGCTTACGCGAAGGGCGAAACCGACGCGGCTCTGCCGCTGTTCGACTCGGTTATCCGTTCGTCGGACGACGTTTATGTGCGGTACAGGGCTTACGCCGTATCGGTAAAGGCTTACCGCGCGCGGCCGGAGCTTGCCGGGGACGAAATCGCGCTTCTGCGCGGCGCGCTCTCCGACCTGCCCGTGAACTACTCGCGGATACTGAACGAACGTCTCGCGGACGCGCTCGTCCGGCGCGGCGCGGCGGGCGACCTTGAGGAAGCGATCGCGCTGTTCGCCGAGCTTCGCGAAAACGGCAACATCAGCTATCTGACGGCGCAGAATATCGGACTGCTGTATCAGCGGCTCGGCGACTACGCCGGAGCGGAGTCGCTGTACCAGTCGCTTACCGGAGAGTACCCCGACGACTACCGTCCGTGGCTCCGTCTCGCGGTTCTCGAGTTCGAGACGCAGATGCTGAAGCCGAACGACGCGCGGGACTACTCGAAAGCCGCGCGGTACTATGAGTCGTCCCGCGAACTGTACGGCAGCCGGGGACCGAGCGCGGGCGACGATCCGGAAATGCTTCAGCTCGAATATCAGATAAACGAACTTAAACAGCTCGGCTGGCTGTAAGGGGAGGAATTAACAATGCCGTTTGAAATTACGACCGGGTCTCTTATGTTTTACGGCGGAATAGCCGCCGCCGCGCTCATTGCCGCCGCCGCAATTATCTGCGCGATTGTGCTGGCTGCCGGCAAAAAGCGCATTACCGCAAAACTGAATTCCGAGTACGGCGGAAACCGCAAATAAGGAGTGTGCGCGTATGCTTACCGTTAAGAAAATCGCGGGTACCGCGCTTGCCGTGCTGTGCGCCGCGTCGCTGTTTTTCGCCGCGCTCGTACGCGAGGGCTTCGTCGCGTTCGGCGCGTACTTTGTCTGGATATTCGCCGGCGCGGGAGCGGTATTTCTCGCGGGTGCAGCGGTTTTCGTACCCGGCGCGGTAACTCCGCGGGAAAAAGCCGCCGCCGCGCCGCCGCCGGTACAGGCTCCGCCGCCGCCCCCTCCGGAGTTCCGCGAACCCGAAAAGCACTACGTCGGCGCGACCGTAATGATGTTCCAGAACGAGAACGGGTCCGGCGGCGACTTTGAAGCCACGGTTCCGCTCGCCCGGCGGCGCGGGCTTCTTCTCTGCTGGGAAGCGGACGGGCAGCGGCGCGAAACCGAGGTCTCGCTGTTCCCCGCGACGGTCGGGAGGGACGGCGCGAACGGCGCGGTTATCGACGCGCCGAGCGTGAGCCGCCGTCACGCGGAAATCACGCAGTCCGGCGGCGTGTACCGCGTCGCGGATTTGGGTTCGTCGAACGGCACTTTCCTCGGCGGGGAACGCGTTTCCGGCTCCGCCGCAATCGCAAACGGCGATACGGTGTCTTTCGGCAGCGTCGCCGTCACCGTACTCGACCTGTCGCTGACCTGACCGTTTCGACGGAATGACAAAAGTATTTGTCATTTTTTCTCAAATAATGCTTGACAACTTATTTGTCATCTGCTATACTGCTCACGAAATGACCGCACTGACTGCGGAATTCGTGAGCAGTCGCCGTTTCGGGAGAATAGAATGGACGAAGTAAAGCTCACCTCAGAGCAGCTGCGGATTATCGGGATTTTCACGGACGCTCTTCCCGCGCTGCGGAAGGAACTGAAGATTTCACAGACCGCGCTCGGCAGGAAAATCGGAATCAGCCGGCAGATGATTTCGGCGATAGAGCGGGGACAGGCTCCGCTGACCTGGACGGTTATGCTGTCAATCGTACTGTTTTTCAAGGTGAACTACAACGCGAATAAGCAGAAGCATTTAAGCGAGCTTGAGCGGTATCTGCTGCTCGACTCCGAAAACAGGGACTGAGGCGGGACGGCGGAATGGTTGTAAATCTGATACGAAGCGGGCGGATGTTCTCCGTAACGCTTCCGGAAAAGGTCAAGGGTCAGTACTGGCTCTGCGACGCGGCGGAGGACGGCCGCTCGCGCGGGCTGCTCGGCATTGAAGCCGTAGGCTCCGAGTGGCACATAAAGAGTAACGCCGCCGCCGCTCTGCTCGACGAAAGCCGGCAGGCGACGCCGTACGCGGTTTTGAGTCCGCTCGGGTTTTACAACCTGAAGCTTACCGGCACCGACGAAAAGGCTTCCGTGTTCGCGGAACCCATCGCGTCCGACAGGCAGAAGCTCGAGAAATACATCGTGACGCGTCCGTGCGAGCTTACGGTCGGGCGCGAGCCGGCGCACGAAATCAGCTTTAACTATCAGTACGTCTCCGAGAGGGACGGGCGCGGACACGCGAAGCTGTCCTACGACGGCAGAACCTGGACGATAACCGACAACGGCAGCACGAACGGTACATATGTGAACGGCAGCCGCGTCGCGCAGAAGCGGCTCGAGCCCGGCGACCTCATCTTCATAATGGGACTGCGCATCGTCGTCGGCAACGGCTTTTTCGCGATAAACAACCCCGGCTCGCAGGTCGCGCTTACAAGCTCCGCGATAACGAAGTTCGAGCCGCCGGAACCGGTTTACGACGCGGAGGATACCCCGCCGCCGGAACCGCGGTATTATTACAGGTCGCCGCGCTTCACCCGCGCGGTGGAGACCGCAGAAATTACGATAGACCCGCCGCCCGCGCCGCAGAGGGCGGAGCAGATACCGATCGCGCTGATGCTCGGTCCCGCGATGACGATGGGACTCACGTCGCTCTCGACCGCCGCGCTCACGATAATGAACACGATAAACAACGGCGGCGAGATTACGCAGGCGTTGCCGACGCTTATTATGTCGTTCAGTATGCTGCTCGGCGCGGTGCTGTGGCCGGTTCTCACGAAACGTCACGAGAGAAAGGTTCGCGCCGCGAACGAGAAAAAGCGTCAGACAAAGTATTTCGCGTATCTCGATTCGGTGCGCGACGGGATAAAGCGTCTCGCCAAAGAGCAGAGCGATATACTTAACGAAAACCTTATCTCGGCGGAAGCCTGCTTTGACGTCGTGATTAACGCGAAGCGCACCCTCTGGGAGCGCGTCCTCGGGCAGAGCGATTTCCTGACGCTCCGGCTCGGACGCGGTAATATACCGCTTTTCGCGGACATAAAGTACCCCGAGAGCCGGTTTTCGCTTGAGGACGACAATCTGCAAAGCGCGGTGCTGTCGCTCGGCGAGGAGCCGAAAGAACTTTCGGACGTGCCGGTTGGCTTCTCTCTCTCTGAGCAGAGGTTCACCGGGATAATCGGCGACCGCGCGGAGGCGTTGTCTTTCGTCCGCGCACTGCTTTTGCAGCTTACTGCGCTTCACAGCTACGACGAGCTGAAGCTCGTGTTCCTGATTGACCGCGACGAGATGCCTCAGTGGGAATTCGTAAAGCGTCTGCCGCACGTTTTTACCGACGATAAGTCTTTCCGCTGGCTCGCGACCACTCCGGAGGAATCGCGCGAGCTGTCCGCTGTACTCGAAAAAACCGTGCTCGCGAACCGTCCGGACGACGGACGGAACGAAAGTTGCAGCCCGCATTATCTCGTTATCGCCGCCGACCGTTCTCTCGGACTGAAGTGCGAAAGCCTCGGGCGTATGCTCGCCTACGAGACGAACCGCGGCTTCTCCGTCATCTCGGTCTGTGACGAGCTTCGCAGTCTGCCGAAGGAAATCGGCTCCGTTATCGAGGTCGCGGCGAACTCCGCGCGAATCTTCGACAAGTCGAATCTGTCCGGGAAACCGCTCGTATTCATTCCGGAAAAGGCGAGTACGCCGCTGCTGTCGCGTATGTCGGAGGAACTGTCCGGCATAACGCTCGACATTCTCGACGCGAGCTATACGCTGCCGAATATGATTACGTTCCTCGAAATGTTCAAGGTCGGCAAGATAGAGCATCTGAACCCTCTGACCCGCTGGAAAAACAACAATCCGTCGCTGTCGCTTCAGACGCCGATCGGCGTGGACACGTTCGGCGAACCGTTCACGCTCGACCTGCACGAGAAGATTCACGGACCGCACGGACTCGTCGCGGGGACGACCGGCTCCGGCAAGAGCGAGTTTATTCTGACGTTCGTACTGTCGCTCGCCGTCAACTATCACCCGGACGAAGTCGCGTTTCTGCTCATCGACTACAAGGGCGGCGGACTCGCCGGCGCGTTTGAAAACGCCGATTCGGGTCTGCGTCTGCCGCACCTCGCCGGGTCGATTACGAACCTCGACGGAGCGTCAATCGCGCGGTCGATGACCTCGATTGACAGCGAGGCGAAACGCCGTCAGACGGTTATGAACGACGCGAAGCGAATCTCCGGCGACGGCACTATGGACATTTATAAATACCAGCGGCTGTACCGCGAAAAGGTCGTTCCTGAGCCTATGCCGCACCTGTTCATAATCGCGGACGAGTTCGCCGAAATGAAGACGCAGCAGCCGGAATTTATGGACAAGCTCATAAGCACGGCGCGAATCGGACGCTCGCTCGGCATACACCTTATCCTCGCGACGCAGAAGCCCGCCGGAGTCGTGGACGACCAGATATGGAGCAACAGCAAGTTCCGCGTCTGCCTTAAGGTGCAGGAAAAAGCCGACAGCGTCGATATGCTCAAGCGTCCCGACGCGGCGGAGCTTTCGCAGACCGGGCGGTTCTATTTGCAGGTCGGCTTCAACGAGCTTTTCGCTCTCGGGCAGTCCGCCTGGAGCGGCGCGGACTACGTTCCGTCGGACTCGCTCGAGAGCAAGAAAGACTCCTCCGTCACGGTTATCGACAACCTCGGTCACACGGTTACGGAGGCGAAGCCGGACGCGGGTCCCGCGGACACGTCCGCGAAAAAGGCTCAGCTTGTCTCCGTCGTGCGCTACCTGAGCGACCTCGCCAGGGAGGAGCACATCGCGGTGCGTCCGCTCTGGAAGCCGCCGGTTCCCGCGGTTATCTACCTCGGCGACCTTAAGCAAAAGTACGCGTACAAGTCCTCGGCGTACAAGCTTAAGCCGCTCGTCGGCGAGTATGACGATCCGTATAACCAGCGGCAGGCGGCGATGACGCTCGACCTCGCCGCCGACGGCAACTGCGTACTTTACGGCGCGGCGGGAAGCGGCAAGTCCGAATTTCTCACGACGCTGATTTACAGTCTAATCGGCACCCACGGCGCGGACGAAGTGAACATTTACGCGCTCGACCTCGGCGCGGAGACGCTGACCGCGTTCGAGAACGCGCCACAGGTCGGCGGAATCTGCCTCGGACACGAGGAGGAGCGCATCGGAAACCTCTTCAAGCTGCTGCGCGCCGAGTTTGACGAGCGCAAAAAGCTGTTCGCGCCGTACGGCGGCGACTACGCGTCGTACATCGCGCGCTCGGGCGCGGCGAAACCGTCGGTCGTCGTAATCGTCAACAACTATGCCGGCTTCGCCGAGGGCTTCGAGGGCTATGAGGACGCGTTCGCCCTGCTCTCGCGCGACGGCTCGAAGTACGGTCTGCACTTTATAATCACGGCTGCGACGACGATGTCCGTCAGATACAGAATTCAGCAGAATTTCCGGCGCGTTATCACAATGCAGCAGAACGATTCGAGCAGCTATTCGGTTATTATGGGCAAGACCGGCGGACTTGTTCCGGCTTCCGTGACCGGGCGCGGGCTCGTCGCGTACGACCGCGTATACGAGTTTCAGGCGGCGCGCACGTCGCCGGACGGCGAGACGTTCGACGTTATTTCCGCGTACTGCGCCGGGCTTCGCAATTCGGCGGAGAGCTTCGCGAAGCCGGTTCCGATGCTCCCCGAAACCGTCGTACTGGACGACGTGCGGCGCGACCTCGGAAGTCTTTCCGCGGTGCCGGCAGGCATCTCTAAGCGCAGTCTGAATACTGCGAAAGTCAATATCCGCGCGCGGTATCTGTACCCCGTGCTCGCCTCCGAGATAAACCCGCTCCGCGCGGTCGGCGGCGGACTCGCGCAAGCTCTCGCGGCTTCCGGCGCGGAAGTTGCGGTTATCGACAGCGAGTATCTGTTCCCGGCGGAAGCCGACGACCTGCCCTACGCGCTCGACACGGAGACTCCGGAGGAGCGCGTCCGCGAGCTGTTCGACCTGATTGTCGAACGACACAACGCCTACGCGGACGCGAATAAAAGCCCTGCGGCACTCGCGCCGTTCGGCGAGCGGGTCGTCGTAATCTGCGGACTCAAAAAACTCGCTGACCGTCTGTCGGAGGACGGGCGCGACAAGCTTAAACTTCTGCTCGATAAGGGCGAGGCGATATTCAAAACGCACTTTGTGATTCTTGAAACGCCGCAGTCTTTCAAAAGCTTTTCGACCGAGCCGTGGTACCGCAAGCACTTCACCGGGGCGGACGGGCTTTGGGTAGGCGACGGCTTCACGAACCAGTCCGCGCTTTCCGCGTCGCGAACCACCACCGATATGTACGAGGACGTCGGCGACTCGTTCGGATACGTCCTCACCAAGGGAAAAACGCTGCTTGTCAAACTTCTGACGGCCGGAGACCCCGGAATCGAGGGCGAAAACGATGAATAAGATTCTCGTCGAAGTGTACGTTCCGATAGCGCAGCGGACGATTGAAATCCGGCTGCCGGTTCATCTCGCGCTGTCCGAGGCGTTGCGCCTCATTGCGAAGCTCGCCCGCGAGCTTACGGACGGCGAGTTCACGCCGAACGGCGAAACGACGCTCTGCCGCCGCGACGACGGAAGCGTTATCCGCGCCGGGGGCACGGTGTACGGCGCGGGAATCCGGAACGGCTCGCGGCTGCTGCTCATTTAGCGGCGCAGTCCCGCGGGAAACCGCAAACGTATGTCCTCGCCGCCTTACGGCGCGCGTTGATATAAAATATTTTTAGGAGGTTCCAAAAAATGGCGGAACGAGTAATCAAGGTTGACACCGGTGATTTGCGCAGCGCGTCCTCGGCAATCACCACACTCGCCGGAGAGTACGAAGCTCTCTACAAGGATATGTACGCGAAAATGTCCGATATGAAGAGTACCTGGACGGGTATCGACATCAACGAGTACATCACCCAAATCGAAGGCTTCAGGGACGACTTTCAGAAGATGAAAACCGAGATGGATCACTATGCGGATCACCTCACCCAGAGCGCAATCGCCTACGAAAAGGCGCAGGACGACACCGTTGCCAACGCGAAAAAACTCGTAAATTAGGAATAGGAGGGAATAAATAATGGCACAGGACAATACCATCAATGTAAGCACCGCGACTCTGCGCGCCACGTCCGCCGCGGTCGCGACCGTCAACACGAACCTCAAGGACAAGCTCGAGGAAATCCAGAAGAAAGTCTCTTACCTTTGCGACAACACCTGGCAGTCCGACGCGGGCGAAGAGGTTCAGCACAAGATAGAGGCGTTTAAGACGAATCATTTTCAGCAATATTTCGACGTCGTCGAGTCATACTGCAAGTTTCTCCTCATAACCGCGGATTCCTACGAGACGACCGAGCAGACGCTGCTCAGCAACGCCGCCGCTTTCAAAGACTGACGCGCAAACGCGGTCGGAGCCGCGCCGCAAACGGCTCCGACCGCCGAACCCCCGCCCACTATACATAAAAATCCGAGGAGAACTATTATGAAACGTATGATTTCAATACTGCTCGCTATGTCGCTGCTAGTCGGCGCGGGCGCGCTTACCGCCTGCAAGAAGAAAGACGGCGGCGGCGCGTCGCTCACACGCGGCGAGTGGATAACCCTGCTCGCCGACAAATACAGTATCAACAGCGCGCCGGACGGACTCGACAGCGTCTTTGACGACGTTAAGCGCACGAACGAATACTACGACGCGGTTCAGGGAACCGCCGCCTGGGAAATTATCGCGGGTCCCGGCGACTTCAAGCCCGACGACAACGCGACGAACGAGTTCGCGGTAGTCACCGCCGTCAAGGCAATCGGACTGTCTCTGCTTGACGAGTCCGAATACCGCGCGGAGCTTGACACCGACGCGGGCATCGTCGAGTTCTTTGAAACGCAGAGCGGGCTTTCGCTCAAAGCTGCCCAGACGCTTACCGCGGGACAAGCCGCGTCGATTCTCGAGGCGGCGGACGGTATCTCCGCCGAAATGACCTTCCCGCAGGTCGCGTACTTCGACTACAAGGAGAACGCGCGCGAGCTCTCCGTCGATCAGGTGACGTTCAGCGCGGACGGCGTTTCCGGTACGCTCCGAACCGGCACGGCGCAGGTCGGCGACATCATCGTCGTCGCGCCGAGCGTCTATATGCCGGAGGGCAAGTCGGCGAAAATCACCTCCGTGAACGGCAGCAGCTTTACATATGTCCTGCCGGAGCTTGAGGAGATTGTGAACGACTATACAATCTCCGGCACATACGCGCCGCAAATTTACGGCTTTATCCCGGCGACGAGCGGCGTTACCGTCGAGTCAATCGAGGGTATGCCGGCGACGACCGCGTATAAATCCGCCGGTTCCGGCTCCGATATGTTCGCCGCAAAACCGATGCTCGGTATAGACGAAACGTTCAACATCAACGGTAAAATAAACCTCAGTATTGACATTAAGCCTATCGAAGGTCTTAGCGTTACCGGGAAAATCTCGGTCTCTCTTAACTCGTTATCGATTCTCGCGAAAGCGGGGGACGGGGAAGATGAGTTCGTCAAACTAAAAACCACATTAACTTCGTCAGTACAGATCAAGGTCGGGTCCGCCGTGCTCAAGAACGAAGTTGAATTCCCGCTTGGTAAAGTGCCGTACGGTATACCGGGCGCGAATTTCAGTATCAATGTGTCGGTGAAAATCGGTGCTGAAGGCACACTTTCCATTTCCGAAAAGCTCGAGACAAATACAGAGTTCCGCGCGAAAGGCGCCGGATTTCTGAACCTCGGTCGTAAATTCAGTCTTAAAGCCAACGAGAATTCAACGCTCGAGGTGAGTGCCGAAGCTAAGGGTTACATCAGACCCGACCTTGACTTAAAAATCAAAGTCTGCGGAATCGACATCGGTTCAGTCGGAGTCTACGGAGGTGTAAACTTGCGCGCCAAAAGTACTCGCAACGCCGATGGCAGCTTTTGTCTCGACATCGGTTATTGGGTGCCGCTCGTGTTTTACGCCAAATTTGACCTCGGCGTTGTAGCGGGAAAGGTCGAATTAGAGCTACTTAACGAGAAGAATAGCACAGTTAAAGGCAATCTGCACATAGAAGACGGGAAAATAGTCCCTGAATGCACACGAAAAGGCAAGACGGATCCCGCCGCGTCGAGTGTTGATGAGAACGACGATTTCGGCGAACTTGACGGT
>JAITNK010000005.1 GCA_031290515.1 Oscillospiraceae bacterium | reverse complement strand
CCGGTTCGCGATCGCGTCCGTCGTCGCGGTCCTTGAGGGCTTGCGTTTTGCCGCGGCGGACGGCGTGTCTTCGCTTGTGCTTCGTTTCGCCGGGCTGTCCGGCGAAGCCGCGGCTTCCGTGCGGTACGCCGGCGCGGACGACGGCGGCGGCGTCTTAATATTCTGAGCCTGCTTCACAGACGGACGCGTCCGCATTTCCGGCGGGTTTTCCGACGGGACTGCGTCCGGTCCGCCTGAAGGGCGGCGGCATTTCTGCGAAACCGTCCCCGCCGGACACGGACACCCGGAAATCCGGCGCACGTTACTGTGAATACAGGTTCTTAGGAGCGGCTGATGAAATCATCAAAAACGGGACTATTTCTAATAGAGCTGATTATCGCGCTGCTGCTTTTCGCATTCTGCGCCGCGCTTTGCATACGCATATTCTTTAAGGCGAAAACGCGCACGGTGCAGTCGGAAGCGATTTCGCGCTCCGTACATCTCGCGACGAGCGCGGCGGAAGTATTCAAGACGACCGACGGGCAGTCGCTTGAACGGCTTTCCGCGATTTTCCCGGACGCGTCGTTCCGCGGCGACGGAAAGTCGCTGTTTGTGGATTTCACCGAAGCTTGGGAGCCGGTCGCGCTTAAAGGCGGAGAAGAAGACCCGCCCGCCGCGCGCTACCGTATGGATATTTTGCTGCAAAGCGACGGAATCGCGGTTATCGAGTTCTTCGAGCTTCCGGAGATTCGGGCGGGAGAGGCTCCGAAGATAGACGATTACCTGTGTCAGCTTACTGTGAGGACGGTGACGAGCGGTGGATAAACCGAAACGCCAGGCGAAGCCTATGGGACTGAATATGGGCAGCGCGTCCGTGATTATGCTGTTCGCGGTGCTGTGCCTGACCGTACTCTGCGCGCTGTCGCTGCTGTCGGCGAACGCGCAGTATCAGGTCGCGGTCAGAAGCAAGAACGTCGTGTCGCGGTTTTACGCGGCGGATGCGCGCGCGGTCGAGATTTACGAGTTTATCGCGGCGGGCGACGTCGAGGCGGCGCGCGACCTCGCGACCTCCGGCGTGTCGGCGGAGGAACTGCCGTCCGCATTTGAAAGCTCCGGCTCCGGAAACACGATTACATATCAGGTTTCGCTCCGCGACGAAGCGGATACGGAAGCTGAAACCGGAGGCGAGGGGTCGCGCGGAATCGCGCGTCAGAGAATTGTGGTCGTCGTCGATTTGAGCGGCGGCGCGGCGCAAATCGCGAGCTGGACGCTTGCCGACCCGGACTGGACTCCGCGTCCGGAGGACGACAACCCGAGTCTGTTCGACCCGACCGAATTGTGGGAGGACTGACCGCGGGGCAGGAGAAATATACCCGGCCGGTAAACGGCGGGTCAGGGATTTCGGCACGGCGGTCCGCAGACGGCGTTCCGCCGAAACACCGGGCGGCGGGCGCGGAACCGACCGGACGGAATAATATTACTACACTACGGAGGTGCTTATAGTGTTAAGCGTAGAAGAGATTCTGAAATCGGCGGTCGAACAAAAAGTCACCGATATTTTCCTCGTCGCGGGCGCGAAAATCGCATTCAAGGTCAAAGGCAGCATTACGCCGCAGAACGACGAAATGATTTCACCGGAGGAAGCGCGGTCGCTTATAAGCAGAATTTACGAGATTGCGCGGCGCGATATGAAGTTTGTTGACGACGGCGACGACGATTTTGCGTTCTCGATTTCGAGTCTGTCGCGTTTCCGCGCGAGCGTGTATAAACAGCGCGGAAGTCTCGCCGCGGTAATCCGCATTATCTCGTTCGGTATTCCGGATTACCGCGAGATGTTTATACCCGAGCGGATTATCACGTCGGGCGTGGAGCGTTCCGCCGGACTTATTCTCGTCACGGGACCCGCCGGAAGCGGCAAGTCCACGACGCTCGCCTGCGTAATCGACCACATCAACAGGAGCCGCACCGGGCATATCATAACGCTTGAGGACCCGATTGAGTATCTGCACCGCAATGATAAGTGCATTGTCTCGCAGCGCGAGGTCTCGCTCGATACGACGAGCTACGTCTCCGCGCTCCGCGCTTGCCTGCGCCAGGCTCCGGACGTTATTCTCGTCGGCGAAATGCGCGACTTCGACACGATTCAGACGGTTATGACGGCGGCGGAAACCGGGCATCTCGTAATCTCGACGCTGCATACGGTCGGCGCGGCGGACACGGTTGACCGCATTATCGACGTGTTCCCTCCGCAGCAGCAGCAGCAGGTGCGAATCCAGCTGTCGATGCTGCTCCAGTCGGTCGTGTCGCAGCAGCTTATCCCGACGCTGTCGGGCGGGCTTCGTCCGGCGTTTGAGATTATGTACAACAACACCGCGATACGGACGCTGATTCGCGAGTCAAAGATTCACCAGATTGACTCCGCAATCGCTTCCGGAGCCGGCGAGGGAATGATTTCAATGGACGCGTCGCTGCTCGAACTTCGGAAAGCCGGCGAGATAAACGACGCGTCGTGTATGCACTACTGCACGAACCCGGAGCTTATGGCGCGGCGGCTGTCGGCAGTGAAATAAATCGGAGTTTACACCGCGCGGGGCAAGCCCGCGCGGTGTTTTGTTTTTTTCTGTTGACAAACTCCGCGCGGCGATATATAATATGCTTGCATAAGGGCAGGGGAACGCGGGTGAGAATCCCGGACTATCCCAGTAACCGTGAAACCGCTTCTGCGGTCAAGCCGGGCTACCTGTCGTATGCGCACAAAACGCGGCTCTGCTGAGGACGGAGACGGCGTATTCGTTTGCGCTCCGGCTGTTTACCTGCCGCGCGCGGACTATGCGTCGTTTTAGATTCTCCGGCAGCAGCCGGAGAATTTTTTATTTGAAAAGGAAGAAGAAAAATGAGAAAACTGTTGACGCTGCTGCTGGTTGCGGCACTCGCGCTCTCACTCCTCGCGGGCTGCGCTAAGAGCGACGCGGACGTCTCCGCGAGTCCGGACGTTTCGGGCGAACCGTCCTCCGCGTTCCCCCTCACGCTCACGGATATGACCGGACGCACGGTCACAATCGGAAAGCTCCCGGAAAAAGTGGTCGCGCTTACCGCGGCGAACGCGGAAATCGTTTACGCACTCGGTTCCGGAAGCCTCGTCGTCGGACGCGGGGAATACTGCGACTATCCGACCGAAATCAGCGACGTCCCGGCGTTCACGTCCGGCGCGGAGACGAATATCGAGCAGATTATCGCCGCCGCTCCAGACGTGGTGTTCATCGACACGATGGCGCAGACGGAGGCGCAGATTCAGCAGCTCGCCGACGCGGGTATCCCGGTCGTCGTATCCGACGGCAACACAATCGGAGATACATACGTCAACATCGAGCTTATCGGCAAGGCTCTCGGCAAGACGGACGAAGCTGCGGCAATCATCGACGGTATGAAGTCCGTGTTTGACGGCTTTGCGGCGGCGAAAGTCGAAGGCACGGTTTACTTCGAGGTTTCGTCCTGGGACGGCTCCTACTTCTCCGCCGGAAAAGGCACGTTTCTTCAGGAAATCGCAGACTTAACCGGACTCGTGAACATCTTCGGCGAGGAGAGCGGCTGGCCTACGGTTTCGGAGGAGCAGATTATCGACCGCAACCCGGACTACATCGTCTCGCTCGATATGTGGGGCGGCGACCCGCAGCTGATTCTCGCGCGTCCGGCTTGGGCGGACGTCACCGCGGTCAAGAGCGGCACGGTGGTTTACATTCCGGACTCGCTCGCGCGGCCGGGTCCGCGGCTCTCCGAAGGCGCGGCGGAGATGTACGAGTTCGTAAAAGCGCACCCCGTGCGGTAAGCGCGCGGCAGGTCGGGCTGTCCTGCCGGTAAAATGAATATAGCACAAAAAGCGGTTGACGAATGCCGCTTTTTGTGCTATTATAGTACAAATCGCAAATAACCCACTCTATGAATATGCGTACTGGACCTGTGACGGTAATACATACTGTTTCGCTTAAGTTAAAGAGGCAATCGCTATGAAAAGGTTTGTGATAATGCGCGTCGTCACGGCTGTACTTATACTTGCGGGATTAGCGTTGGTGTATTTTGGATTGACCGATTTGAGCAGAATATACTGGGTCGGCGCGACTGGGCACATCAGCCGTGAGATGAAACCGAGTACCCTTGGCGGCGCGGCGGCGGTGATTGCCGGATCGGTATTCGCGGTATCCGGCTTCCGCTGCCCGAAGTGCGGGAAGCGATACCCCGCGGGGTTTTTCGGTACGCCGCAAAGCTGCGGCAAATGCGGCGTCAGCTTCGGCGAATATGCCCGCGAACAGCGCGAACTGAACAAAAAACTGAACGGCAAGTAAGACTCGCGTTCGGCGGCAGGTCAGGGAACGGCGGGGCGTGTACGCGCGCAAATAAGCGGCAAAAACCCGGGAAAGTTTCGGCTTCCCCGGGTTTTGTATGTTATAATGTCCGCAGACCGCCGGGCAAAGCCCTTCGGGTCTGCTCAAAACTATATACCACAACGGCACTTCGTGCCTGCGGATATTATATACCGCGACGGCGTAAACGCCTGTGGTATAATGGCACCGAACGGATAATTCCTGTGTCTATATTAGCGACGGTCGTCAAGCAAAACAGGGAAGAGGTGATTGCGGCGTGATTGACATACTGGCTCTCCGCGCCGTCAAAGGCGGGAGCGAGGACGCGCTGTGCGCGGTTATCGGGAAATACTCCGCGTACGTCTGCACGGTCATACGGAACATCATCGGGAACAGTATGACGCGCGAGGACGTCGAGGAGGTCGCGTCCGACGTGTTTTTCGCGCTGTGGGAAAACGCGGGACAGCTCAGGTCCGGCAATCTTAAAGCGTATCTCGCGGGAATCGCGAGGAACCGCGCGAAAAACAAGCTGCGGGAGTACCGCGACGCGCTGCCGTTCGAGGACGGGGTCGTAAGCGCGGCGGAGGACGCAATCGAGGCGACGCTCATCGCGGAGGACGAGCGGCGTACGGTGCAGTCCGCGATTTTCTCGCTCGGGGAACCCGACCGGGACATCTTTGTGCGGCACTACTACCGCTCGCAGACGGTCGCGGAAATCTGCGCCGGCACGGGACTTACCGAAGCCGCGGTGAAGCACCGTCTCGTGCGGGGCAGGGAAAAGCTGAAACTGATTATCGAACGGGAGGCAAACGGATAATGAAAGCGAAATCAACAAATACGGCGGAGATGTGGTCCGCCGAAAGAATAAAGGAGCTTACTATGAAGAAAATCAACGGCGAAGCCGCCGAAACGCCCGCGCGCGCGAAAGCCCCGCGCCGCGGTATCAAACGCTCCGCGGCGGTGGTACTCGCGGCTGTGCTCGCGCTGTCGCTTATGACGGCGGCACTCGCGGCGACGAACAGCTTCGGAGCGCGCGTCGCCCCGTCGCCGTCGCCGTCGCCGGTCGAGCCGTCCCCGACGGAGCCGCCGACCCCGGTAATCGACAAAATCACGGTGAAAGTGCCGGGCTGCGACGCGGCGTTCACGCTCGAAAACGTCTGCGCCGTATATCAGTCAACCTATTTCGAAGAAGGTAACACAACGAGTTACAACTTTTTCTTCCTCGACGACAAGGGCAAAGTATCGTGCGATTCAGCCGCCTGGACCAGTTACAATGCGGCTTGGCCGTACTGGGACAAAACCGTTGATATGCCCTACGTCCGGTATGAGAGCTATGACGGTCCGTGGTCTGTCGGATACCCCGAGGAATGGCGCGGAGCAGCCTCGTGGCGGCTCGGTACTTACGGTGTCGTAATGACAGAGGACGGAATCACCGATTACTGGAACAGCGCATACCTCGGCGGCATAAGCTTTATGTTTATGCAGGGCTTAGGCGACGTCATCGGCGGGGAGAATTTGCACCCGATAGAGGAACTCGCGGTGGGATGAGGGCACAGTCGCCGCGCGCAGCAGCAGCCCCCGGGAGTTACACTCCCGGGGGCTGCCGCAATTGGAGGTTACTTCAGCAGCAGCTCGATTGCGCGGTTAAGCGCGGCGAGCGTGTCCGCGTCGCCGGTTCGCACCGCGTCCACGATACAGTGGTCGAGGTGGTCTTTCAGAATGACCTCGCAAACGCCGTTTATCGCCGAGCGCACCGCGGACAGCTGAATAAGCACGTCCGCGCAGTCGCGCCCGCCCTCGACCATACCGCGCACGGAGGTGAGGTGTCCGATTGCGCGGGACAGCCGATTGACGACGGCTTTCGTGTGCGTATGCGTGTGCGAGTGAGTGCCGGGCGCGGTTTCGCCGGCGGCAGTCGCGTGGGTGTGTTCGCCGTCCGGCGGCGAGCTGTGGGTGTGTGTTTCGTCGTGCATAGAGTTACTCTCCGTTCGGTTTATATCAGTCTTTCACATAGTTTTCAGCCTGCTTCGTGAACATCTCGGCGTACTTCCCGCCGAGAGACATAAGCTCGCCGTGAGTGCCGCGCTCCGCGACGGTGCCGCCCGCAATCAGGTAAATCATATCCGCGTCGCGAATCGTCGAAAGCCGGTGCGCGACCATAATCGCGGTACATTCGCGGGCGCGGTCGAACAGCAGTTTCGTGAGTTCGTACTCCGCGAGCGGGTCGAGCGCGGACGACGGTTCGTCGAGCAGCAACAGTCCGAAATCGCCGTGCAGTATGCGCGCCAGACCGAGCTTCTGCGCTTCGCCGCCGGACAGCATTATGCCCGACTCGTCGAACTCGCGCGTCACCTCCGCACCGAGCGGCGCGTCGAGTCCGAGCTTTTGAAGCAGCTCGGAAAGCGCGCCGTCGTCCGCCTTGCGATAGACCT
>JAITNK010000131.1 GCA_031290515.1 Oscillospiraceae bacterium | reverse complement strand
AAAACCGACATTATCAGGCTCACGACGCTCAAAAACACGCTCTGCGAGAAACCCTCCATTATAAAACGGTTCGACGCGAGAGTGCAGGAGCCGATGAAGCCGAACACCGCGACCGGAGCGGCGCAGTACTTAGACTCGTCCGCGTCGAACAGCTTCGAGCCGAGCCGCGCGATTATCGCCGCGAGCGACGCAATCAGCACGAAGTCGGCGAGTACCCAGGCGGACAGCAGCAGCGTTTCGAGCCGGTCGAACGGCTGAATAAAAGTCACAAGCTTCAGCGAGCTGAAAAACGGCATCGGCATTTTCGCGATCAGCCGGTAGTCGAGACTCCCGAACGTAATCGCGACTATGGCGACGGACATAATCGTCAGCGACAGCACCGAGATTTTGCCCTTGTGTTTCAGCTTGTCCATACCGGTGACGTTGTCGCAGAGAAAAAAGAACGCGATAAACACGCTGAACACCGAGATGAGCGGAAGCGCGCCGCGCACCGCGGGAACCGCGTCATAGTAAGTTACGGGTCCGAGCCGGCGAAGCTTAACGCCGGGCAGCATCAGCAAAATAAACCCGGCGACGAGCAGCAGAAAAAACAGCATCGAGATTTCGCCGAACCGTCCGAGCGACTCGATTCTGCCGCGTACCGCGATATAGACGAGAAACATCATTATTCCGATGAAAAAGCGCAGGTCGGCGTTCACGAATATCGTGGACAGCGCGCGTTCGCCGTAATAGCGGATATAAAGCAGGTACAGCAGAGACAGCCAGAGAAAGTAGACCGCGAGTACCGTCTTGCCGATAACTTTTCCGAACACTTTCTGATAAATCCCCGCGAGACAGCGCACGTTGTCCCCCTCGCGGACGTTTTTCATCAGCGCGGAAACGCACAGCACGATAATCAGCGGAGGCACAGCCGCCGCGAGCGGCGACAGCCAGCCGGCGCGTCCCGCAATCCGCGCCGCGGCGGTCGGGAAAAGCCGCGTCACGGGCGTAAGCAGCGACAACACAAAAAGGCTGAGCAGCTGCTGTACGCTTATTTTATTGTTATAGGATTTTATCATTTTCAGTACCCGGTTTTTATATTAAGCGCGGAGACGAGCTTGTCGAGAATCGGCTTGCGCTCCAGATTCGGCATATAGACCGCCGCGAGGAGAATCACGAAGCAGGAGAATATGCAGTAGACGATTATTTCGCGGAAATGCCCGGTTTTTGCCATAGCCCTTATGTCAAAGAACGAGAGCGCGGCGAATATGAGCAGCAGAATCACAAGATTATTCATCGCGTACGCCCTCCTCGCTTCCGACCGGCATACGAATATCGTACGGTCTGCGAATGACCACGCGAGTCTTCGCGGTTATCTCAAGCTTCGGGAAAAGCGCGTTCCAACCGTTCTTTACGCGCTCCCACCGCACGGGGTTCGCGACGCGCACGCGGTCGTTCAGCGCGAGGAAATCGGAATTCGCTTTCTGCGACAGCTTTATGACGTCGAGCATTTCCGCGTCAAGCACTTTCGCGGCTTCGGTCTGCAAATACGCGATATAGTCTTTTGTGTATATGTTTTCGGGAGTCGTCTGCTGCGAGACGTTGACGAAGAAAATCAGGTCGATACTGATGCCGGTAAGCTCGTCCTCTTTCCAGACGGGTTTGCATTTGTACTCGAAGTTTGCGCCCTCCAGCGAAACATAGCCGCCGTTTTTCGCCTTTACCGTGATGTGCGACGAGAAAAAGTTGTCCGACGCGGCGTTATAGCCCCGCGCCGTTTCCAATTCGATGAAGCCGGATATTTTATACTTGCCGCCGAAACGGCATAGCCGTCCGTGACCATAGTCCGGTCGCGCAAATCCTCGCCGAAAGTTTTGAGGTAATCGGTGCCGATTCCTTTCAGCGCGGGGATTATAACGCCGCAGTACGGACTGTCTATCATTTCGATCAAATCGACGAGCCGCAGATAGCGCGAGTTCGACAGCGACTCTATCCGGTGCTTCGTCAGGCTGAGCTGTTCCGCGGGGGAGACGGAACCGCCCGACGCGCCCTCTACAAGCTCCGACGCCTTGCCGTCCCGCACGAGAAACACTTTCGTCTGGTAATTCGACTCGTAGTGCCGGATTAAATAGTCCAGGCAGTCGCCGAGCCTGCCGTCCGCGAGCTTTTCGCCGATGAGGATATACTCCAGATAGCCGAGCTGGTGGCGCGCGTCGGTTATCGCCTCGACGTTGCTCATCGCGTCGAACACCGTTTCGCCGGACGCGGTCGCCGTGCTCACGACGAGGCTGAGTCCGCTCTCGGACGCGGAGTCCGTCCGCTCAATGACAATAGTCAGGTCGATTTGCTTCTCCTCGCCCTCGTCGAGAGTGATGACGCGCACGACCTCGTACTCCGTTATCTCCGACATTCGCGGAATATAGCGGCACGACGACAGTACGGCGGAAAGCAGCAACGCCGCGGCGACCGCTTTATATCTCATTCTCGTCCTTCCTTGTGTCGCGGAGGCGAATGTCGTCCTCCGGGTGAATGTGAGGCGGGCGGACGTTCTGTTTGTACCACTCCTGCCGGACAATCGTGTCCGAGAGCAGCCGCTTCCACTCCGCGCCGCCGGCGGGGGAGAGGTACGGCGTTCCGAAAACCTCGATAGAGCAGAGGTGGTAAAGTATGACCACAAGCCCGACGGACAGACCGAACAGCCCGGCGAGCGAAGTTAACAGCACGAGCAGCATACGGCAGGTGCGTACCGCAATCGACAGGTCCTGGTTCGGCACGACGAAGCCCGCGATACCCGCGGAGGATACGACGATGACCACGCCGGGCGAGAGAATGTGCGCGGTTATCGCCGCCTGTCCGATGACGAGCGCGCCGACGATTCCGACGGTCTGCCCGACCGCCTGCGGCAGTCTCGCTCCCGCCTCGAGCAGTATTTCAAGCGCGACGAGCATAAGAATCGCCTCGAGATACGACGGAAACGGCACGCCGCGTTTTGACGCGATAATCGCGACGACGAGCTTGGTCGGAATCATCTCCTGGTGAAACGACATAACCGCGACGTAAAACCCGGGCAGCACGAGCGCGGCGAACGTGCAGAAGTAGCGCAGAATCCGCAGCAGCGATGCGGTGACGAAGTGCAGCGAATAATCGTCCGCGCTTTGCAGGAACGCGTTCAAATCCACCGGCATAACGTACCCGAACGGCAGTCCGTCCACGAATATGCCGACGCGTCCCTCAAGAATATTGCCGACGAATTTGTCGGCGCGCTCCGTGTACAGCAGCTGCGGGAAAATCGAGCGGTAGTACTTTTGCAGCACGGACTCGAGCTGTCCCGCGCTTACGAGTCCGTCGAGGTCGGCGGCTTCGATTTTCTCCGTGACGGACTTGACAAGTTCGGAGTTCGCCACGCCTTTTATATAGACGAGCGCGACGGGCGTATTCGTGCGTCTGCCGACGGTCGTCTGCACGATTTTCAGGTCGTCGGTCTGCACGCGCTTGCGCATAATCGCGGTATTCGTGCGCAGCGACTCGACGAACGCGTCCTTGGAGCCTTTGAGGACGTTCTCGGTAGTCGGCTCCGAAATGCCGCGGTGTTCAAACCCCTTAACGTCGAACAGCACGGCTTCGCCGCCGTCCTCAAACACAAGCACGGCTCCGCCGAACAGCAGACTCGCCATTGCGTCCTTGAAACTTCCGGTCGCGACGCGCTGACTGTGGTAGACGTAGCCGTCCGCAATTAGACCGCGCACATCGTCCGCAGTCTCCGCGCCGCCGAACCGCGCGTCGAGGACGAGCGGTTTCAGAATACTCTCGTTCAGGAGCTGCGCGTCAACCATTCCGTCAACGGTAAGCACCGTAGCGCGGACGTTTTTGCCGATTACAATATCCGTGTAAATAACGTCGTCGCAGTCCTCGAGCCGCCGCCGGAATTCATCGAGCTTGACGGCGTCGCCAGTATTCGCGGTACCGTAGATGTTAATCAGCTCCTTTATTTGCCGCCGCGGGCGGGTTTTGCGCGACTGCGGTCGCGACAGGGTTTCGCTCATTGCGATGAGCGGGACGTTTCGCCGCGCGGCGGGTATCACCGTCTGCGGACGGTGAGGAGCAAAGAGGGGGCGGCTCAAACGCCGCTCGCCCCCTCTCTGCACTCTCCCCTTGGCTTAAGGGTAACGGAAGTCGCGCTCGCGCTGTTCGCGCAGGGTCGTTGCGGTGAACAGCCGCACTGTGCGGTGGTACGCACAAAAGTCCCGATTGCGCCGCGCATAGTGCGGCGACACACCGCAACGACCCGAAGTGAGCGGAGCGAACGCCATTTTCGTTCTCGGGGAGGTCAGAGGGGGTCCGGGGGAGCCATAGGGGGGCTTGTCCCCCTGTGGTTCCCCCGGCGTACGCGCGACCGCAGTCGCGCAATTCCCCAAGCGGCTAATAAAGCCATTATTCCCCGAAATTGCGGAAATATTGAAATTTGTCTTGAAAAAGGAACGCGGATAATGTAAAATAAGTGTGAACTTGAAAAAACGTCTCTCCGCCGGTGCGGAGAACGCGCAAAAAACGATAAAGGAGAACCGCGTTTGTGGAAAAGCTATTCAAACTCAAAGAAAACCAAACTAAGGTATCTACGGAAATCCTCGCGGGAATCACGACCTTCGTAACGATGGCGTATATCATTATGGTGAACCCCGCCATACTCTCGGAATCGGGTATGGAGTGGGGCGCGGTGTTCCTCGCGACGATTATTTCCGCCGTCGTCGGAACGCTGATTATGGGGCTGTTCGCGAACATACCGTACGCACAGGCTCCGGGTATGGGGCTGAACGCGTTCTTCGTATACACGGTCTGCTTCGGACTCGGCTTCACCTGGCAGCAGGCGTTGTCTATGGTGTTCGTCTGCGGCATACTGAACATAATCGTCACGGTGACGCGCGTCCGCACCGCGCTTATCCGCGCGATACCAAAGTCGCTGCAATACGCGATTTCGGGCGGTATCGGACTGTTCATCGCGTACATCGGGTTCCTGAACGTCGGTTTTATCGAGTTCGGAGCCGTTCCGGGGCTTGCGACGCTGAACAGCCCGACGCTGTGGCTGTTCCTCATCGGACTCGTTATCCTCGTCGCGCTTATGACGCTTAAAGTGCGCGGCGGAATCCTCATCGGAATCGTCGCGACGACGCTTATCGGCTGGATATTCTTTAAGGATATGCGTCCGTCGGGCGAGGGGACGGTGAGCTTTCTCGACTCCGCGAAGTCGCTGAAAACCACGTTCGGCGTGATATTCACGAGCAAGGGGCTGCCGACGCTTGTAAAGGCGAGTACGGCGGTCGTCGGCGGGAACGGAGTCGTAATAACGGAGGCGCACTCCGCCGCGCGGAACGTCGTCGTCGCGCTCGTGACGATATTCGCGTTCTCGCTGACCGATATGTTCGACACAATCGGCTGCTTCATCGGCACGGGCAGACGCTCCGGCATATTCACGAAAAAAGAAGAGCAGCTTATGGAGAACTCCCACGGGCTGAAGTCCAAAATGGAACGCGGACTGTTCGCCGATATGGTCGCGACGACGGTCGGCGCGGTAATCGGCACCTCGAACGTCACGACTTACGTCGAGTCCACCGCCGGAATCGCGGTCGGCGGACGCACGGGGCTGACCTCGGTGGTCACGGCGGTACTGCTCGCGCTGTCGGCGTTCGCCGCGCCGTTCGTGTCCGCGATACCCGGCGCGGCGACGGCTCCCGCGCTCGTAATCGTCGGCGTGCTTATGGTGTCGAGCTTCGCGGACATCAGGTGGACGGACGTCGAGGAGGCGATACCCGCGCTGTTCGCCGGAGCGTTTATGGCGTTCTCCTACAGCATTACGACGGGAATCGCGTTCGGCTTCATATTCCACTGTATCGTCAAAATCGCGAAACGCAAAACGTCGGAACTGCACCCGATTCTGATAGCCGCGACGCTGCTGTTCATTCTGAACTTCATACTGCAAGCCGTGGTGTAGCCGCCGCGCGGCGCGGGAACGCGGGACGCGGGCTGCGCGCTTTTTCAGGAGAAGAGCCGCAAAAAGCAAAGCCTGAGGTAAAATATTTGCGGGAGTACAGCCGGAACTAAAACGTAACAACCGAAACGCCCTCTGCGTATAATGGCGCAGGGGGCGTTTTATATGTGCTGTAATAACCGAATCAAAAGATGCGCGGGCAGAGTGCTTGCCGTCGCGGGGGCGTTGCTCCTCGGCGCGCTGTTTCTGTCGCCGGCCTGCTGGGCGGCGGCAATCGGACTCGTGATGCTGCTCGCCGGACTTCGCATTCTGAATATATGCCGTTGGAGATGATACGATGAAGATTATAGTTATATTTCCGCCGAGACCGATACGCAACGCGCTGCGCCGGCTCCGGCGGAAGCGGAAATAAGGAAAAGCCGCGCCGGAAGGCGCGGCTTTTGCCTTGCAAAAATTTTTCGACATATTTCCTAAAAACACTTGACAGCCCCCCCCCCATATTATAGTATAATCAATTTCGCTGCAACCGCGACGCGCGGCTGCAAGTAAAAAAATTAGGAGAAACACTATGAAAAAGCTCATCGCACTCACACTCGCGCTCGTAATGCTCGCAAGCCTTGCAGCTTGCGGAGGAGGCGGACTGAAGGGCACATATGTGCCGGAAGACGACGCGTACGGCGCGCCGTACAGCGAAATGAAGTTCAGCGGCGGCAAAGTCAAGCTGTCAATCGGCGTGGCGGGAATTATGACGACAAGCTACACCGTATCGTACACATTCAAGGACGACACACTCTCTTTCACGATTAAAGAGCTTGGCTCGCTGGGGGAAGTCAGCCTGCCGTGCACCGTGAGCGGCAATACAATGGAATTAGCCGGATTTGACTACGTCAAAAAATAACGGAGGAGAAACAGAGAGATGAAATGTCCGAAATGCGCTAAAGAAGGTGCAGGCGGTACGTTTTGCGCGGGCTGCGGAACGCGTCTGCCGGAGTCCGGAGCGGAATATGAAACTTCGGTTGTTGAAAGCCGGCAACCGGCTGATTATACCGCGCGGGGCGAAATCGCCTGCCCGCAATGCGGCTCGACCGAGTTGCAAATCACGACCCAGTCCGAAAGCTCGGGCGGCGGTATCGACGTCAAAAAGGGACTGTGCTACGGGATTCTGCTCGGTCCGCTCGGCTTGCTGTGCGCGCAAAGCAAAAAAGAAACCAAGCACACGGATTACTGGGTCTGCAAAAAGTGCGGACACAAGTTCCTGCGGCAGGACAGATAGGTTCGCGTGAAGCTCAACCTTGTGTTTTGCCACAGACTGCCCGAACGCAGCTTCTTCTATAAAGGAAAGCAGTTTCCGGTATGCGCCCGATGTACGGGCGTTGCGCTCGGGCGGGTGCTCGCGCTTCTGACTTTTTGGTTTTGGAGAGTCGGTTTCTTTGCGGCAATCGCTTTCGCCGCGCCGATGCTTGCAGACTGGCTTGTTCAACGCTGCGGAATCAGGGAATCGACTAACGTAAGGCGGCTCGTAACCGGCATTCTCGGCGGTTACGGGCTTACTTGCGTTGCGCTGCAAGTCGTCCTGCGGATTGCGAGACTGCTATAGCGCGGCGCATTTTCTATAAAAAGGTATAGTTGAAAAATTTATGTTGAAAGTTGAAATAAAGTGTAGTATAATCTAAAATAGCTGTAATTTCCGCGTACGGATGTTATAACAAAACAATATTACAGCAAGAATAATGCGGAGGATAGATTATGCTAAAGTTAAAAAAAGGAATGCTCATTTTCACGGCGATACTAATGCTTTTCAGCCTGGCGAGCTGCGCCAAGAAAGACGTGACGGTCGAAGATAACGGAGACTTAGCCGACGCGTATTTGGATGCAGACGGCGATTTGACCGCCGACCCGCCGACGGATTCCAAGAAATGGAGAGACCCGGACGTACTCACGTTTTCGTACGCGCCGCTTGAAGAAGCGGGAGCCTACGCGAACATCTTCGACGATTTTGTAAACTTCCTGTCCGAAAAGACCGGGAAACAAGTGGTGCAGGAGGTTATGGAGTCCAACTCGGCGGGACTTATCTCTATGCGGGACGGTAAGCTCGACATCGGCAGCTTCGCCTCCGGTACGACCTGCTACGCCGTGAACCTCGCGGGATACGTTCCCTGCTCGGTCAAGGGCTGGGCGGACAGAGCGCAGGGTTATTCCCTCGCAATCCTCGTACGCGCGGACAGCCCGTATACTGAAGAAGGCTGGCGCGATGAAATAAAGGGCAAAAAAGTCGCGCACGCAAACGAAAGCTCCAACTCGGGGCATCTCGCGCCGCTCGCGCTGCTTCCTCAGGAAGGCGTCGTTCCCGGTACCGACTATGAGATTCTGTTCTCCGGCAGTCACGAAAACTCTGTTTACGGAGTGCTCGACGGTACATACGAATTCGCCTGCGTCGCGGCGCGGGAGAGCGTGTTCGACCGTATGGTCGCATCCGGAAAAGTAAATGAAGAAGATTTCCGTATCCTCTGGCTGAGTCCGACGTTCCCCACGTCCTCGTTCGGGTACGCGTACGACCTGCACCCCGACCTCGTCGCGAAAATCAAGGAGGCCTTTAACGAGTATGAGTTTACGGCGGAGATGACCGCCGCGTTCACCGGCACAGACCGCTTTTTCCCGGTCACTTACCTGCGCGATTACAACGTCGTCCGGCTTATCGCCGAGTCCGCCGGAGAGAAATTCGACGAGGCGGGTCTGCAAAAACTGATTGACTCGGATAAGGCGGCGGCGGACAAGGCTGCCGCGGACAAAGCCGCGGCGGAAGCGTCCGCGTCGCCGGCGACGTAAGCCCGTCCGCGCCGAGTACTGTAAAACGGGAGATTCCGGAATGAAATTTCTGCGACTGACTGCCGTTATCGCAATCTCTGTCCTGCTGTTCGCCGGGTGCGCGCGGCAGGGCGGAGAAATGCGCGACGGGTACTATACCGCGGAGGCGGCGGAGTTCGACGGCGCGGGCTGGAAAGATTTCATCACAATCTATGTTGCGAACAACAAGATTGTGACGGCAGAACTTAACGCCCGCAACAGCTCCGGCTTTGTCCGGTCGTGGGACCCGGATTACCAGCGCGAGAAAATCGCGGCGACCGGGCTGCACCCCAGCGAATATTTGCGTACATACACGGCGGAGCTGCTCAGCCTGCAAAACCCCGCGAATGTGCTTGTCGTCGCCGGAGCGGAGCGGGAGCACAAGACGTTTCAGCTTTTGGCGGAGTCCGCTATTGTCCACGCGAAGGCGGGGGATAAGACGACCGCTTTCGTCGAGTTGCCGTGACGCAGGAGAAAAAAGTTATGCCCGACAACCGAGTTCCGAAAAGAAGAAACACAGGTATCACCACCAGAATACGCACCGTCATACTGCTGTTTACCGGCGTACTTGGCGGCGGGCTGATATTTGTTATGGCGTTTTTTATGAACCGCCTTACAGACGCGATTCTGCTCGAAACGCTCCAGCCGATGGCGAAAACCGCCGCTCAGGGTATAGAGGGAAACCTGCACACCCTCGCCGAGCGGTTTTTTACGTTGCGCGACAATGCGGTCATCAGCTCCCCCGACTCCACCACCGACGAGAAGCGGCAGGCTTTGGACGAATTCGTCTCCGGCGTGGAATTTACTTGGATGGGGCTGTATCTGCCTGACGGTGCGCGGCTCACCGGGACGGGCGCGGCGCCGAGCAGCGTCTCCGCCAGGAAGGTATTTGCCGACATCAAGGCGACGGAGACCCTGGTAATAGCGGACACCTCTATCGGCTCCAGAGGCGCGGAAATTGCGATGGGTCTGCCCGTAACGCTTGACGGCGAGACGGCGGCATATTACCTCGTGGGCGGATACGACTATGAGATAATCGGAGATATTCTGCACAAGCTCAACATCAGCCCCAACAGTCTGGCGATGATTGTCAACGAAGACGGAAAGCTGATTGCGCACAAGACGCTGGAAAAGGTGTTCCGGGGCGAGTCAATCGCCGCAAATCTCGGCACGGGCGCGGACGCGGAGGCGGTGTTTCAGGCTGTGACGGGGGGACAGACCGGCACTATGGAGTCGGAGGGAGCGCAGGGCAGGCTCTTTGTAAGCTTCTCGCCGATACGCGGAACGCTTTGGTCGCTTGTTATTTACGCGCCTCGCAGCGATTACGTCGCCGCCACAAATCAGGCGTTGATGGTCTCGGTGATTATCGTCGGCGCGTTCCTCGTAGGTTTCTCCCTGTTTATGACCTTGTTTATCCGCAGAACGCTTTCTTCCCCGCTTAAAACTATCGCCGGCAACGCGGATAAACTGGCGCAGGGCAAATTTGAAAGTCTGGCGTATACGAAGGCTCTGGAGCGGCGCGACGAGATCGGACAGCTCGGCGCGGCGTTTCTCGCCGTTTCCCGGTCTGTACAGAGCCTGGTCGGAGACATTGCGCGTCTCACCGGAGACGCGCGCGAAGGGAAACTGGGCGAGCGGTCGGACGCCGCCGCGTATTTGGGCGATTTCCGGAATATCATTTCCGGAATCAACGCAACGCTTGACGTGTTCTGCTCGCATCTGGACGTTATGCCGGAGGCGGTAATGTTTTTTGACGGCGCGCGCCGGAGTCTTTACAATAACAAAGCTATGCGGGAACTCCTGGAACGGCACGGACTGGACGAGTCAGACCCGCGGCTGCTCGACGCGCTGATGCCGCTCTGCGCCGAGGACGGATTTCCGCCCGAGGTCGAAGCGTTGTTCAGTCCGCACGGCGGGGGAGAGAGTTTCCAGACCGACGTTGGGCTGACGGCGGAGGGCGGCGGGGAAGCGTACCACTACGGGCTGAGTCTGTGGCGCGTCAACGGCGAAACGGACGAGACGGTTCCGCGCGACGACGACTCTACCTGCGTTATGCTGATCTTAAACGACGTTACCCAGCTCACCAACGCCAAGTCCGACGCGGAAGCTGCGAGCCGCGCAAAAACCGAATTCCTCGCGCGTATGAGCCACGAGATGCGCACGCCGATGAACGCAATTATCGGAATGTCCTCTATCGGCAAGTCGTCGGACGACCCGGAGCGCAAGGAATACTGCTTAACCAGAATCGGCGAAGCGTCCCAGCATCTTCTCGGCATCATCAACGACATTCTGGATATGTCTAAAATCGAGGCGGATAAATTTGAGCTGGCTTACGCGGAGACGGATTTTGAGCAAATGCTTCAGCGGGTCACGAACGTAATCAATTTCCGCGTACAGGAGAAAGAGCAGAGACTTTTCGTCAGCCTCGGCAAGGACATTCCCGCGCGAATCATCGCCGACGAGCAACGCCTGGCGCAGGTCGTCACGAACCTGCTGACCAACGCGGTCAAATTCACGCCGGAGGGCGGAAGTATCACCATCCGAGCCGAAAAAACCCGCGAAACAGCGGACGTATGCACCATTCGCGTCGAGGTTAAAGATACCGGCATCGGCATATCCGAGGAACAGCAAAAACGCCTGTTCACAGCTTTTGAACAGGCGGACGGCAGTATTTCCCGCCGCTTCGGCGGCACGGGACTCGGGCTTGCAATATCCAAGCGAATCGTTGAGCTTATGGGCGGCAGCGTGTGGGTGGAGTCCGAGGTTGACAAGGGTTCCTCTTTCTTCTTTGAATTTGACGCCGCAAAAAGCAAGACGGAGGCGCGCGTTCACAGCAAGCCGGGCGACTGGGCGGATTTGCGCGTACTGGTGGCGGCGGACGCGCCGGAAATCCTCGAACTGTTCACGTCCGTACTCACGCCGCTGGGCGTACGCTGTGATACCGCGGTCAGCGGAGAGTTCGCGCTCGAGGCGGTCGGCGTATCTTCGGAGCGTTTTAACATAATCTTTTTCGACCTGAACCTGTCGGATATGACGGGTATCGAGATGGCAGAGACGTTGTTGGAGCAGGGCGTGAAATCCACGCTCATATTGATGACGAACGACGAATCCGGTAATTTGGAGAGTGACGCGCGCGCGGCGGGGATAACCGGCTTCCTGAAAAAGCCGCTGTTTCCGTCCGCATTGATTGACTGTATCAACGCGTGTGCGGAATCGCAGGACGACGACGCGGAGGACGACCCCGAGCCGGATTCCATTGACGGCATTTTTGCGGGCATAAACATTCTGGTCGCCGAAGACGTGGACATCAACCGCGAAATTTTGGACGCGCTGCTCGAACCCACGGAAATCAGCATTGACTTCGCCTTTGACGGGGAGGAGGCAGTGGAGAAATTCGCCGCGCCAAATAGCTACCGGCTTATTCTGATGGACATACATATGCCCAAAGTTGACGGTTATGAAGCCACGCGGCGTATTCGCGCTTCGGGGTCGCCCGGAGCGGACACCGTACCAATCGTGGCGATGACGGCGAATGTGTTTCGCGAGGACGTGGAGAAGTGCCTCGCCGCCGGTATGAACGACCATCTGGGAAAGCCCGTGGATATGGATAAGCTCATCAAGACCTTGTCCCGCTATCTGCTCTGATTCCCGACGTCAGTAAGGGCGGCGGACAACCGCAGCGCTAATGGACACTGCAAAGCCCGGCACGTTGCTGAATCCCTGCCAGATGTCCCTTGGTTAAGAAAGACTAATGGCCACCGTTTTGAGAAAAAGTTTACCTTGAGGGAGGGTATAACAATGTTCAGACTTAGAACGGCCTTCGGCATAATACTCGTTCTTTGTATTTTATTGTC
>JAITNK010000128.1 GCA_031290515.1 Oscillospiraceae bacterium | reverse complement strand
CGCAGGGTGGGCTTAGCCCGAACAAGCGTTATATAAAGCCTTAGGGGGTTCGCCCCATGTGGTTCCCCAGTCGTACGCGCGACCGCAGGCGCGCAATTCCGCCCGCGGCGATAAATATTGAGCGCAGGGAGGGCTTGCCGACCGAGCGGTAAACGGAGAAAAGCCCGCGCTGCGCTTGACTTCGCTCCGGATTGTGATAAACTGTGTGCGGACAATCGGTTTATTAAATCCGGCGGGAGGTCAGCCACAATTGATTCGCATAATATACGGACCCGCGCGGTCGGGCAAAACGTCGCGGATACTGCGCGAGATACGCGAAATCGCCGCCGCCGCGGACGGCGCGTTTGAGCGGCGCGCGATACTCGTCGTACCCGACCAGTATTCCCATATGGCGGAGCGTCAGCTGCTCGAAGTCTGCGGCGACGGCACTTCGCTCTCGGCGGAGGCGACGAGCCTGAAGCGTCTCGTGACGCTCGCGTACGGCGAACTCGGAATCGCGAACGCGGCTCCCGCGCCCGGCGGAAAACTTCTGCTGCTGTTCCGCGCGCTTGAAGCCGTGCGCGGCGAACTCTCGCTGTACGGCTCGGTGATGAGCGCGGACTACCTCGAGCCGATTCTGCGCTCGATAGAATCGCTGAAACGCGGCGGGGTCTCCTCCGAGGAACTTCTGGCGTTCAGCCGCGAAAACGGCGGGCTGCTCTCGAAAAAACTCGGCGACCTCGCGGTACTGCGAGCCGCCTACGACGCGGAGTGCGCCGCCGCGGGCTTCCGGGACGACAGCGACGCGTTGCGCGAACTCGCGCCGCTTGTCTGGAACACGGCGATTCCGCGCGCGAAGCTGTATTTCGACGGGTTCACCGACTTCACCGCGCCGGAGCTTGAGCTTGTGAAGTCGCTTATCGGCGGCGCGGACGTTACGTTCTGCTTCACCTGCGACGATTCCGCGTCCGGCGACGACGCATTTGAAACCGCGCGGCGCACGATTCGCCTGCTCTCGGACGAGTGCCGCGGACGCGGAATCGTGTGCGAACTTATCTGCGAACCGGTTTCCGCGGCAGGCGGGGTCACTCCGCGCCGCCCGGCAAAGTCCGTGCGCGTATTCGCCGCGCCGGACAGGCAGTCGGAGTGCGAATACGCCGCCGCGCTGACGCTGGAGCTTGTGCGCTCGGGACTGCGCTTCCGCGACGTAGCGGTACTCGCGCGCGCCGACGACGGCATAGGGAAAACGCTTGAGCGCGTCTTTGAGCTGTACGGTATTCCGTCGTTCCGCGCGGCGAAAAGCGACGTCGCCGCGAAACCTCCGGTGCAGGCTCCGCTCGCCGCGCTCGACGCGATACTGCGCGGGTACGATACGGAAGCCGTGCTCGCCTACGTCAAAACGGGTCACGCCGGACTGTCGTTCGACGAGACCGACGCGCTCGTGCGCTATGCCGAACAGCAGCGGCTCTACGGCGGACAGTGGCTCCGCGAAAAACCGTGGGCTTTCTCCGGAGACGCGGAGATTGACGCGGAGCTTGACGCGGTCCGCCGCCGCGTCGCAGCCCCGCTCCGCACTCTCGCCGACGGACTGCGCGCGTCCGCGCTCACCGGCGATAAACTGCGCGCGCTGTACTCGTTTCTCGAAGAAACCGCGCTCTGCGATTCTGTCAACGCCCGCGAAGAATCCCTGCGAACGCTCGGTGAAACCCGGCTCGCGGACGAGTATTCGCAGCTCTGGGAACTGCTCGTCGCCGCGCTCGACGAAATCGACGCCGCGGCGGGTACGCTCGCCGTCAGCGACGGAGAGTTCCGCCGTCTGCTGACCGTCGTGCTGTCGCAGTACTCCGTCGGCGTTATACCGACCTCGCTCGACCGCACGCTTGTCGGCGAGTTCACCTATTCGCGCCGCCGCGAGATAAAGGCTCTTCTCGTCGTCGAAGCGTCCGACGAACAGCTTCCCCTGCCGCAGTCGGGAGAGGGGGTTTTCTCGCGCGCGGAGCTTGAAGCCGCCGAAGCCCGCGGCATTTCGCTCGGAGCCGCGCCGGAGGAGTATGTTTTCCGCGAGGACGGCACGATATTCGCCGCGCTGTCCCTCCCGCGCGACTCGCTGTACCTGATTTACCCGGAGACCGCGCGGCAGTCGTACGTCGTGACACGGCTGCTCGCCGAATACGGTCTCTCACCCGAGCGGCTTACGCCCGGGCGGTACCTCGCGGCGGCTCCGTCGCCGTACAGACTGCTGACGCGGCTCGCGCTCGGCGGCGGCGGAAGTCCAGATGTGCCGGACGCGATTTCCTCCGGCTCCGCGACCGCGCTGTACGGCGAAAAGCTCCGGCTGTCGCCGACCGGCGCGGAAGAGTTCAGCCTGTGCGCCTACAAGTTTTTCTTAAACCACGGACTGCGTTTGCGACCGGAAACCGCGGTCGAGCTTGACGCGCCCGCCGCCGGGTCGTTTATGCACTTCATTATGGAGCGCGTCATACGGCGGATAGCGGGCGCGGACGGCGCGGCGCAAATCTCGCCGGACAGCGCGGCTGACGCCGCGAGGGACGCCGCCGAGGAGTTTTTCGCGACGCAAATCACCGCGTTCGGGGACAGAAGCGAACGCTTCCGGCGGCTGTACGGTCGGCTCGCGCGGGACGCGGAGCTTGTCGCGTCAGATATGACCGCGGAGCTGCGTGCCGGCGACTTCGTACCCGCGCTGTTTGAATCCGCATTCGAGTTTGAGGTTTCGCCCGCGCTTTCCGTACGCGGAATCGCCGACAGAATCGACGTTTTCGACGCGGGAGACCGCGTTTTCGTCCGCGTGACCGACTATAAGTCCGGCAAAAAAAAGTTTTCGCTGTCGGAGGTCGCGGCGGGACTCGGCTTACAGCCGCTCGTCTACCTGCTCGCGCTCGAAACGCTGAACGTCTCGGACAAGCCGGTTATCCCCGCCGCCGCGCTTTACGCTCCGGCGCGCAACGAAATTCCGTCCCTGCCGCGCGGCTCGACCGAAGCCGAAATCCAAAAGGAGCTGTCGTCGAGACTTCGCCGCGCCGGAGTCGTACTGCGCGACGACGCGGTAATCGAAGCTCTCGAAAACGGCGAAAACAAACGGTATCTGCCGCTGAAGTCGAACGAAACCGCGCGCGCGGGCAGCGAACTGCTCGACGGCGCGCAGATGAATACGCTGCTCGGATACACGCGGCGCAAGCTTATCGGTGTGTCGGACGGTATTGCGGGCGGCGGCGTCGCTCCCGTTCCGGCGGCGCGCAAAAACGAGCCGGAGTGCGCATACTGCGACTTCCGCGCCGCCTGCGTATTCGGGATTCGCGGGGACGACAAGCCGCGCGCGGTGCGGCGTATCGCAGACGACGAATTCTGGCGTTCCGCGGAAAGCGGGGCTTCGGAATGAGCGTGTTTTCACCCACGCCGCAGCAGTCCGCGGCGATTAACGCGCGCGGCGGCGCGCTTCTTATCTCCGCCGGAGCCGGTTCCGGCAAGACGCGGGTACTCGTCGAGCGTCTGCTGTCGCGCATCTGCGACGGGCGCGACCCGTGCGAGCTGTCGCAGTTTCTGATTATTACGTTCACGCGCGCGGCGGCGGCGGAGCTTCGGGAGCGCATACTGCTCGCAATCAACGAAAGAATCGCGGCAGACCCTTCAAATTCGCGGCTCCGCCGTCAGGCGCGGCTCGCCGCTTCCGCCGAAATCGGTACGATACACAGCTTTTGCTCGCGGATTGTGCGCGAAAACGCCGCAAAACTGCAAATCGCGCCGAACGCCCGCACCGCCGAGGAGTCGGAGACCGCGGCTCTGCGCGGCGAGGTTATGTCTTCCCTGCTCGAAAAGCTCTACGCCGAGTGCGGCGACGAGGTTGACGCTCTGCTCGACGGCGTTTCCGTCTCGCGCGGGGACGACGCGCTCGCCGCGCTGATACTGCGCGCGTACGACGCGCTGTACTCAAACGGCGACCCGCGGGAGTTCGCCGCGGAAATACTCGCCGGCTGCGCTCCCGCAGACGGCGCGGACGCGGGCAAAACGGTTTGGGGCGCGTACGTCCTCGAGACCTCGCTCGCAACCGTGCGCGGGTTTGCCGCGTACGCGCGCGCCGCGGAAAACGCGGACGCGGTTTCCGGCTTCCCGCAGTACGGAGGATTCATAAACTCGCTGGCGGACGCGTTTGAAGTTATAGCGGCGGCGTTCGTCCGCGGGTGGGACGCGGCGCGCGGCGCGCTCGGCGCGGGTCTTCCGCAGCTGAAAGACGTTAAGCCGCGGGCTAAGGGCGGCGCGCCGGACTTCGTAAAAGCCGTGCAAGCCGCGGCAAAAGACCTGCTCGAAACGCTCCGCGGACGTTTTCACTGCTCGTCGGACGAACTGCGCGAGGATTCAGCCGCGACCGCGCCGACGCTCGGGTCGCTGATTCGCTTCACTCTGCGCTTCGCGGACGAGTTCGGCGCGGAAAAGCGGCGGCGCGGCATACTCGACTTCAACGACCTCGAACAGCTGCTTCTGCGTCTGCTGCGCGACGAACCAAACCTCGCGGACGAGCTTTCGGCGCGTTACAAAGAGGTAATGGTTGACGAATTTCAGGACGTTTCCGAAGTTCAGGACGCGATAATCCGCGCGGCGTCCGGCAACGGCGCGAAGCTCGTTATGGTAGGCGACGCGCGCCAGTCGATTTACGGTTTCCGCAACGCCGCGCCGGAGATATTCACCGGGAAATACGACGCGCTCACGCGCGGCGCGTCGGACGGCATAGCGGTCGTACTCGCGGACAACTTCCGGTCGCGCGGCACGGTGCTTAACGCGGTGAATCTGCTGTTCTCGCGTATTATGTCGCGGCGCGTCGGCGGGCTCGACTATACCGCGCGCGAGTACCTGACTCCCGGGCGGCAGGACGCGGACGGCGGCGAACCTCCGGAATATGCGCTGCTCGACGCGGCGGCGACCGGCGACGATGCGGAGGACGAGGATACCGGCGCGGAGCTTGAGGCGCGGTACATCGCCGGGAGAATCCTGAAGCTCACGGACGGCGGCTTTCGGGTACCCGACGGCGCGGGGACGCGTCCCGCCGTTTTTGCCGATATTGCGGTGATTCTGCGCTCTATGAAAGGTCGCGGCGACGTGTTCCGCGCGGTTTTCGCCGAATACGGTATTCCGCTCGGCGGCGAACCGCGGGGCGGCTTCACCGAAGAGAAGGAAACCGAACTGGCTCTCGCGTTTCTGCGCGCGATTGACAACCCGACGCTTGACGTTCCGCTCGCAGCCGTTATGTCGTCGCAGGCGTTCGGCTTCACGCCGGACGAGCTTGCTGAGATAAAGCCGGCGGGCAGCGGAATGTCGCTTTGGAGCGCGGTAAGGGCGCGTCCGGCAAGCGACGCGAAAACCGCGGCGTTCGGCGGCGCAATGTCCGCGCTGTGCGAACTCGCCCCGGTTCTCGGCGTATCCGGCACTCTGGCGCGCGTGTACGATAAACTCGGACTGCTGTCCGACGTTTGCGGCTGGGAGCGCGGGGAAACCCGCCGCCGCAACCTGATTTTCCTCTCGGAGCTTGCCGCCGGATTCGAGTCGTCGGGCGGTACGGGACTGCGCGCGTTCGTGCGGTACTGCGAAAACGTCAAAACCGCCGGAGACGCAGCCGCGGAAACGTCCGGCGTTAAACTTATGACTATTCACAAGGCAAAAGGGCTTGAATTCCCGGTCGTGTTCCTGCCCGGCCTCGGCAAACGTCTCAACCTCACCGACGCTTCCGAACGCGTACTTTTTCACCCGAAGCTCGGCGCGGGACTGCCGCGCGTTGACCGCGCGCTCCGCATCGCGTTCGGGACGCTTCCGAAATCGGCAATCGCTCTCCGCCTCCGCGAGGAAGCGTTGTCGGAGGAGCTGCGGCTGCTGTACGTCGCAATGACGCGCGCGCGGGAAAAGCTGATTATGACCTCCGTGCTGTCCGGCGCGCGGAGCAAAGCCGAAAAACTCGCGCCTTTCGCCGGCAATCCGGTGCCCGCGTTCGCGCTCTCCGGGCGTTCCGACGTCGCGTCCTGTATTATGCTCGCGCTGCTCGGAACGCCGGACGGCGCGCCGCTTCTCGGCGGCGCGTGCGATACTCCGGAGACGTTTGCGGTGTCGCTGATTTCCCGGAACGAAGCCGGCGTTACTCCCCGCGCGGCGCGGACTGACGCGCCCGGAGAAGCGTACGCGCTTCCGCCGGAGCCGGAGCCGCTCGGTTACGCGTTCGCGGACTCCGTGAATCTGCCGTCCAAGCTGACCTATTCGGAGCTTCGCGGCAGACTTCGCGCGGCTGAGGTGACGGACGACGCGGAGCTTCGCGCCGCGCCGGTGCGCACCGCGCGGCGCGTACCGCGCTTCGCCGAAAACGCCGCGGTATCCGGTGCGGAACGCGGCACCGCAATCCACGAGGCGTTCCGGCTCATCGACTACTCGCGGTGTACGGACCGCGGCGGCGTGTTCGCGGAGCTTGAGCGGCTCGGCGCGTCGGGACTGCCCGGCTTCGCTCTGATTTCGGAAGACGACCGCGCGAAAATCGCGGCGTTTTTTGAGTGCGAAACCGGTAAAGCCGCAATCCGCGCGTACGGCGGGGGCAAGCTCCTGCGCGAATTCAAATTTTCCCTGCTCCGACCGGCTCGCGAGCTGTTTGACACTGCGGCGGCAGACGAGATACTGTTTCAGGGCGTGGTCGATCTCGCGTTTTTCGGGGACGGCGGGCTGACTATCGCCGATTTCAAGAGCGACCGCATACGCTCGGACGCGCAGCTTGGCGAGAAAACCGAGTATTATTCGCTGCAAATCCGGGAGTACGCGTACGCTATGCGTCGGATTACGAAGCTGCCGGTCGCTCGCGCCGGACTGTTTTTCCTCGACGCGGGCGCGTGGCGGGAGGTCGCGGTATGAACGTATTCGCCGTCATACTCGCCGCGGGCTATTCCTCGCGTATGGGAGTGCTGAAGCCGCTGCTCCCGGTCGGCGGCGTTCCCGCGGTTGCGCGTACGGCAGGCGCGCTTACCGCCGCGGGCGTCTCCCCCGTCGTCGTGACCGGACACCGCGCCGCGGAAATCGAAGCCGCGCTGGACTCCGCCGGCGGCGGACTGCGGGTCGCGTACAACGGGCGGTACGGCGACGGTATGTTCTCCTCCGTCC
>JAITNK010000145.1 GCA_031290515.1 Oscillospiraceae bacterium | reverse complement strand
AGGGTTACGGTCCGAAAGGCATCGCCGTCATCGTCGAGGCGGTGACAGACAACCGCAACCGCACCGCGAGCGAGGTGCGCCACGCGTTCGACAAGTACGGCGGGAATATGGGCGCGGTCGGCAGCGTCGCCTGGAGCTTTGACCGGCGCGGCGTTATCATAATCGACAACGAGGACGGAGACTTTACGGAGGACGCGGTGCTCGAAGCCGCGCTCGAAGCCGGAGCGGACGACGTTGTGACCGACGATTCGGTTTACGAAGTGTACACCGAGCCGGACGCGGTCGCCGCCGTGTCCGGAGCGCTCGAAAAGGCGGGGTACGCGCTGCTGTCCGCGCAGAGCGAGATGGTGCCGCAGAGCTATATCAAACTGTCCGACCCGGAGGACGTTAAGAATATGGACAAAATGCTCGAGATTATGGAGGACAACGACGACATTCAGAACGTGTGGCACAACCGCGAGGAGTAGGGCGCGTTATATAAAGCGAGAAGCCGCCCGGCGCAAGCCGGGCGGCTTCTTAGAGTTTGCTTAGAGTCTGCAATATCTATTCCGGAGAAATGACTATCAGCAGTTCTCCCGCTTTCACGGTCTGACCCGGCGCGGCGAGTATCCGCTCTATCGTGCCGGCGACGCGCGCGGCTATGTTTATCTCCATTTTCATCGCTTCGACCACGGCGAGCGTCTGGTTTTCCTCCACCCTGTCGCCGACGGACACGGAGAGCTTCGCTATCATACCCGGAATCGACGCGCCGACCTGACTCTTGTCCTCCGGGTCGGCTATCGTAATCTTCGCAATCGTGTCGGCGACGGCGGGGTCCGGGACAAGCACGTCGCGGCGCATACCGTTAAGCTCGAACTGCACGGTGCGCAGTCCGTTTTCGTCGGTGTCGCCCAGCCCGAGGTACTTGATAATCAGCGTTTTGCCGTCCTCAATGTCGATTTTGGTAGTTTCGCCTATGTCGAGTCCGCCGAAGAAAACGTGCGATGCAAGTCCCGCGATTGCGCCGTACTCCTTGAAATGCTCGTAGTAATCGCGTACGACTTTGGGGTAGATGTAGTACGAAATAATGTCCCTGTCCGTAGGGTTTTTAATGATGCCGGAAAGCTCCTCGCTGCCCTTTCCGAAACTCACCGGTTTGAGCAGCTCGCCCGGGCGGCAGGTAATCGGTTCCTCGCCTTTGAGTACGACGCGCTGTAAGTCCTCCGGGAAACCCCACGCGGGCTGTCCCATCATTCCCTTGAAGTAGCTGACCGCGGAGTCCGGAAACGTAAGAGCTTCGCCTTTTTCGACGATGTTCTCCGCCGTGAGGTTGTTCTGCACCATAAATATAGCGAGGTCGCCGACCATCTTCGACGACGGCGTAACCTTCACGAGGTCGCCGAGCATATCGTTAACGGTTTTGTACATCTCCTTAACGTCCTCAAACCGTTCGCCGAGACCGAGCGAAACGACCTGCGGCTGCAAGTTCGTGTACTGACCGCCGGGGATTTCAAAGCGGTATATCTCCGTCATCGGGTTCGTGAGTCCGGAGTCGAACGACGAATAGCGCAGACGTACGTCCGCCCAGTAGTCGTCGAGCTTCCCGAGCCGCGCAAGGTCGAAGCCGGTGTCGCGTTCGCCGCCCTCAAGCGCGGCGACGAGGCTTGACATCGACGGCTGGCTCGTAAGCGTCGAGACGGACGGAACCGCGGTGTCCACAATATCGACCCCGGCTTCCGCGGCGTACATATACGCCGCGATTTGGTTGCCGGACGTATCGTGCGTATGCAGGTGAATCGGAAGCCCGACCTCCCGCTTCAGCGTTTCGACGAGCTTTTTCGCGGCGTACGGTTTCAGCAAGCCGGACATATCCTTAATCGCGAGACTGTGCGCGCCGCGTTTTTCAAGCTCTTTTGCCATATCGACGTAGTATTTGAGCGTGTATTTGTCGCGCTTCGGGTCGAGAATGTCGCCCGTGTAACAGACGGCGGCTTCGAGAAATTTGTTTTGCAGCAGCACTTCGTCCATCGCGATTTCCATACCGGGAATCCAGTTCAGACTGTCAAACACGCGGAAAACGTCTATACCGGACTTCGCGCTCTCCCTCACGAATGCGCGGACGAGGTTGTCGGGATAGTTTGTGTAGCCGACGGTGTTCGAGCCGCGCAGCAGCATCTGGAACAGAATGTTCGGGATTTTCTTCCGCAGAATGTCGAGCCGGTCCCACGGAGACTCGTGCAGGAAGCGGTAAGCTACGTCGAACGTCGCGCCGCCCCACATCTCGAGCGAGAAGCAGTCGGCGAGGATTTCCGCCGTGCCGTCCGCCGCGTCAACCATATCGCGCGTACGCATCCGCGTCCCGAAGAGCGACTGGTGCGCGTCGCGCATTGTGGTGTCCGAAATGAGCAGCTTTTTCTGCGCGAGCACCCAGTTTTTGACGGCTTCCGGACCCTCGCGGTCGAGCAGCTGCTTCAGTCCGGGCTTAAGCTCCGCGTTTTCGCGCGCCGGAACGCGCGGCTCCGGGAACTGCTGACGCGGAACGTCCGGCGACTTGACCTGCAAGTTCGCGATATAGCGCAGCACGCGCGTCGCGCGGTCGCGGGAGCGCGCTTCGTTGAAGTCGAACAGCTCCGGCGTTTCGTCGATGAACTTCGTGTGGCACTGTCCGTCGAGAAACGTCTTGTGGTGCAGAATGTTCGTTATGAACGGAATGTTTGTCTTAACGCCGCGAATGTGAAGCTCGTTTATCGCGCGGGAGGCGCGCCGCGTGACGCCGGGGAACGTGTTGTCCCAGACCGTGACCTTGACCATAAGCGAGTCGTAATACGGGCTTATAACGCTGCCGTAAGCGGCGTTTCCGCCGTCGAGCCTTACCCCGAAGCCGCCGCCGGAACGGTAGCTCGTGATTTTTCCGGTGTCGGGCGCGAAGTTGTTCGCCGGGTCCTCCGTCGTGACGCGGCACTGTATCGCGAAGCCGCGCATAACGAGGTCGTCCTGCGACGAAAGCCCGATTTGCGGGTGACTGAGCTTTTCCCCCTCTGCGATAAGCACCTGCGCGCGCACGATGTCGATTCCCGTGACCTGTTCCGTAACCGTGTGCTCGACCTGAATACGCGGATTCATCTCGATGAAATAGTGCGTGCCGTCAAGCGCGACGAGGAACTCGACCGTGCCGGCGTTGACGTACCCGACGGCTTTCGCGATTTTCACCGCGTCGGCGTAGAGTCTCTGCCGCGTTTCGTCGCTGATCGCGAAAGCCGGAGCGAACTCGACGACTTTCTGATAGCGGCGTTGCAGAGAGCAGTCGCGCTCGCCGAGGTGCATAACGTTACCGTGCGCGTCGGCGAGAATCTGAATCTCGATGTGCTTCGGTTCGACTATGTACTTCTCGATAAAAATGTCTCCGCTGCCGAACGCTTTCATCGCCTCGCTGTGTACGAGCGGGTACTCGCGCAGAACGTCGTCCACGCTGTCGCAGCGGCGCATACCGCGCCCGCCGCCGCCCGCCGCCGCTTTCAGAATCACGGGGAACCCGTAAGTCTGCGCCTTTTCGACGGCTTCCCCGACCGACAGCAGCGGGGTCTTGTCGCCGGGGATAACCGGTACGCCCACGGACGCGGCAATCGCTTTCGCGCTCAGCTTGTCGCCCATTTTCGCGAGCACGTCCGACGGCGGACCGATGAATTTGATTCCCGCATCTTCGCAGGCGCGGGCGAAGTCCGCGTTTTCGGACAGGAAGCCGTATCCCGGGTGAATCGCGTCAACGTGATGATTCCGCGCGAGGTCGATAATCGCCGGAATGTCGAGATACGCGCCAATCGGGGACTTGTTTTTGCCTATGAGATACGCCTCGTCCGCCATAGTGCGGAACAGCGCGTACATATCCTCGTTCGAGTACATCGCGACGGTCGAGAGCCCGAGGTCAAAGCAAGCCCGAAAGATTCTGATTGCAATCTCGCCGCGGTTCGCGGCGAGAATTTTCCGGAATTTTAGCATATATGCTCCTTTTTTGCAAGTTTCTGTTTCACAAATTTCATTTTATGCCTGACTATTATAGCATATACGTTTCGGAAATGCAAGATATGAATCAAGAATATTTAGAATATTCAAATTTGCGTTTTGCGCTTTTGTATTGTATAATATCCGCAGACCGCCGGGCAAAGCCCTTTGGGTCTGCTCAAAATACTATACCGCGACGGCACTTCGCGCCTGCGGTATAATGTCCGCAGACCGCCGGGCAAAGCCCTTCGGGTCTGCTCAAAATTATATACCGCGACGGCACTTCGCGCCTGCGGTATAATATCCGCAGACCGCCGGGCAAAGCCCTTCGGGTCTGCTCAA
>JAITNK010000047.1 GCA_031290515.1 Oscillospiraceae bacterium | reverse complement strand
TTACGAAAGTGAGTGACAAACAATGCACATAGCCGAAAACATCAAACGTCTGCGACGGGCGCGCGACATCACGCAAGACGACCTTGCGGAGCTTCTGTCCGTAACGCCGCAAGCCGTGTCGAAATGGGAGCAGGGCGGAAGTCTGCCGGACATCTCTATGCTGCCGGTACTCGCGCAAACGCTCGACTGCTCGGTTGACGAGCTGCTCGGAATGGAACGGGTTCGCGGCGACGACCTGCGCAAGACAATAGAAAGATTCTCGACCGATATGACGTTCTCGCTCAAAAACCTTGACGATTTGATTGCCGCCATACGCCGCTATCCGACGAACGAAGAACTTTTGTTCGGCGCGATCGGCACGCTCGCGAACTATTCGACCGTGTTCTTCAAATACGGTCAGCAGGACGGCGTGGCGATAGACCTCGCACGCGCCGCCGAAGTCCGCGACCTTGCGATAACTTGCGCGGAGCGCGTGCTGAAATACTCCGACGACCTCGACCATATAATGTACGCGTACTACTGGATGATTGACCTGTACGTCGAATGGGAGCAGTTCGATAAGGCTGAAGCTATCGCGATGAAGTTCCCGACGAACAGCGGGGCTATTGGCTACGACCGCAATAGCCAGCTCGCGAAAGTGGTCGTCAGGCGCGACAATTCATACGAATCGCAGCTACCGTACCGCGGCGAGGCTGTCATTGACGCGTTTCGGGGACTAATGTCGTGCATTCGCGACCTCACAAACACATATGCAGGTATGAAGCGGTACGGCGACGCGCTTGCCGTCGCGAAGTACGTAGAGGACCTTATGCCGCTGACGCTCCCGGGCGAGCCGGAAAATTACTACGGAGTGTTCGTCGTGGAGCAAATGTACCTGTCGCTCGCGCGGTACTCGGCGGAGTGCGGCGATTATGAGGGCGCGCTCGCGTACCTTGAAAAACACGTCAGCGTGCGGCTTGCGATGCAGGAGCGCGACGTGAATCACTATGTGCAGCCGGTGTACAAAACGCCGCTGTTCAAAAACCGCATAATCCGCGAGCAAACGCTGCACTATGACGACACGGACACCGGCGCGTTGGAGCATTTGCGAGCTGTGCTCGCGTCGGAGTGGCTCGACCCTGTGCGCGACGACGCGCGTTTTGTTGCGCTCACGGAGCGCGTGGAGCGCGACGCGCGGTAGCGGGTGAACTCCGCGCCGCGGCGTCTGCAAACAAAAACCTCCGTCCGGGATTGTTCCCGGACGGAGGTTTTCTGTTGTGAGCATTGGCGGCGGGAAGCTCAGCAGACGTTGTTGCAGCGGAAGTTTGCCACGCCCGCGTACAGCTCGCGGGAGAACTCCGACACGCCGGGAACGCCGCAGGCGTCCGCGCGGCAGTGGGTGCAGTTGCGGAACTGCGGCATATACAGCTCGCTCTCGGCGCGGACAGCCTCAAGCTCCGTGCAGCCGGGCGCGGCGACGTCTTTGAACTCGGCGTTCGGAATGAGAGCCATTATGTTGTGCCGCGCCGCGCCGAGCGCGGACACGGTTTTCGCGATTTCGCCGATGTGCGCGTCGTTCACGCCGGGAATGAGCACGGTGTTGATTTTGACGGTCAGCCCCGCCGCCGCCGCCTCACGGATACCGGCGAGCTGACGCAGAATGAGAAGTTCCGCCGCGTTCCGTCCGGTGAGCGTTTCGCCGTTCCAGATGACGTGCGAAACGATTCGCTCGCCGATTTCGGGACGCACGGCGTTGACCGTAACCGTTATGAAACGCACGCCCGCGTCGTAAAGCTCGGCTACGCGCCCCGCGAGTCCGAGACCGTTTGTCGAAAGACAGAGATTCATTTCCGGGAACGCTTCGCCCACGCGGCGGAACGTCTCGAATGCGTACGGCGAAGCCATAGCGTCGCCAGGTCCCGCGATTCCGGCGACGGTGATGTCGGGACACAGTTCGAGAGCGCGCGCGACCGTGGAAACCGCGTCCTCCGGGGACAGTATGCCCGCCGACACGCCGGGACGCAGTTCGTCGTCGTTAATGTCCCGTTCGCAAAAGCGGCATTTGATGTTGCAGACCGCGCTGACCGGAAGGTGAATCCGTCCGTATTTGCCGTGCGCGCCGTCGTTGAAGCAGGGGTGCGTACCTTCCGGTTTCGGATTTTCGGCGGGCTTTTCCGTGAGCGCGGCTGCTTCCGCGAGACGCGAGGCTGTCTTTTTAATCGCGGATTCGACGGTGCCGCGCTGCTCAAAGGACGCGATTCCGCGCCGCAGCAGAGAGTTTTTCGCGAAGTCGCCGATTTGCGCGGCGACGACGCTTACGCAGTCCGCAATGATGTCAATCGACGCGTCAAAACGCTCCGCTTCGTGGTCCCAACCGTTGCAAACGGGAGTGTTTTCGCGCACTTCAAGGATTTCATAGCCGCCGGACGAGATTTCGGCGACGAGAAACTCCGGGGCGCGTCCGAAGTGGCGCAGGACGGTTCCGCCGTCCGAGGTTGCGATTGCAATTTTCATAGTAAGCACCTTTTTTCTGTATGATGATTAACCGCTCGGTCGGCAAAGCCTCCCGTCGCTTAATTTTCGGCAAAACGGCGGTGCGTGACACGCCTTTGCCGAAATTCCTGTCGCCGGAGCCGCGGAGTGAAGGACGCGATTTTTCCCGGAAAACCCACCGGTGGGACAACTGCGAAAAAGCGCGTTCCGCCCCCCTTGCCCCTTCCGCGGACTAAATACCGGCGGTTGCGCCGCCGACGACCGCGCCGGACTCGAGTTCGAGGAGCCTGTCGCTCCAGGTCGCCGCCCACTCGCGCAGCTCGGCAAGCTCGAGCGGCGCGGGAGTTTTCGACACCTCGTGGTTCGCGATTCGCTCCGCGAGCTGCCTGTACACCGCCGCCTGCTCGCTGTCGGGCGCGGCTTCGACGACCGTTTTGCCTTTCAGCTCGCACTGCGTCACCGTCAGCGAGCGCGGTACATACTGTATTATCTGCGTCTCCGTACGCTCCGCGAAGTCGTCCACAATCTCGCG
>JAITNK010000147.1 GCA_031290515.1 Oscillospiraceae bacterium | reverse complement strand
GCTTCCTCCGCCCGGCTCCGCGCCGTCTTACGACCGCACGATACCGTCCCCGCTCGACGCGGGAGTTGTATAATACCACACCGCAATCCCCTTGTCAATACCTTTTTCAAAACTTTTTTAAAAAACTTTTCCGCGCACCTCCGCGTACCGCTTATTTGCGCATTTGAAGTTCGGCTACAGACGCTTGAGAACGGGCGCGCACCTCTGCGTACCGCGCATTTGCGCATAGCAAAACTTTCTCTTGACAAACGCCGCGCGCCGTGTTATCATCATAAAGTCGTCGCTATCGCGGGGTGGAGCAGTCCGGTAGCTCGTCGGGCTCATAACCCGAAGGTCGTAGGTTCAAATCCTGCCCCCGCAACCAACGGAAGTCCTTGAACCGTAACGGTTTAAGGACTTTTGCTTTTGCGGAGCGGATTTTCCGCGGTTCCGCTTGACCGCCGGAGTCTGCGGCGAAAAATTAGAGGGGGCGATTGACGTTACGATATTCTGCTTTACGGGGACGGGCAACTCGCTGTTCGCGGCGCGAAAAATCGGCGGGACGCTCGTATCGATACCGCAAGTTATCGACGCGCCGACCGAGTACGCCGACGACGTAATCGGCTTCGTGTTTCCGCAGTACGGAATGGGGCTGCCGAAAATGGTGCGGAGCTTTGCGGCGCAGAACAAATTTGTATCCGAGTACGCGTTTGCGGTTTCGCTGTACTCGTATATTCGCGGCGGCGCGCTGACCGAGCTTGCCTCGCTCGTGCCGCTCGATTACGGCGCGAAGCTCAAATCGCCGTGGAATTTCATCTGGGCGTTCGGCGCGCCGAGAGACGCGGAAAAGTCGCTGCGAAAGTGCGAAGCGTCGCTTGACAAAATCGCCGCGGAAATCGGCTCGCGCAGGAGCAAAGCCGTCAAGCCGTCAACCCGCGTCGGCAGCGCGACGAAATTTTTCAGCGACAACAAGTTCAAGGTATCGGACGCGTGCGTGAAATGCGGGCTGTGCGCGGACGTGTGTCCGGCGGGGAACATTGAGATGCGGGACAAACCCGAGTTTTTGGGGAAGTGCGAGATGTGCTTCGCCTGCGCGAATCTGTGTCCGCAAAGCGCGCTGAACTCGTCGAAAGCGATGTCGAAGCACAGGCGGTACCGCAATCCGGCGGTCGCTCCGTCGGAAATCGCCGCCGCTAACAACCGCCGCGCGGGACGGTAAGCGCGCGCCGCGGTGTGATATAATTTGCAGAAACAAGCAAACGAGATTGTGAGTCGCCACTTGACAAAGAACATCGAATTTCCCGCGGAATCAGACGGGCTGCTGCTGAACATTGTGCGCGGGCAGCTTTCGGGCGTACCGTCCGGCAAAGTGAAATCGCACCTCGAACACCGGCTCATCTCGGTGGACGGGAAGGCGACTACGCGCTACGATTATCCCGTGCGCGCGGGTCAGCTGATTCGCGTGCGCAGCGCGTCTGTAAACGAGCGGCAGTCTCCGCTTGAGGTGCTGTACGAGGACGCGGAACTGTTCGCCGTGAACAAACCGGCGGGCTTGCTCACGGTTGCCACGGACAGGGAAAAAGACGCAACCGCGTTCCGCGTTTTGCGCGACAGCGGCGTCGCGCCGCTGTTCGTTGTGCACAGGCTTGACCGCGATACGTCCGGCGTGCTGCTGCTGGCAAAAACGGCGGCAATCCGCGACAGGCTTCAGAACGCGTGGGACGAAATTATAACGCGCCGCGAGTACGCCGCCGTGTGCGAGGGAGTCTTTGCCGACAAACGCGGTCGCTGCGACACATATTTGCGCGAAACTTCCGCGCATAAGGCGTACTCCGTGCCGCGCGGCGGCGACGGCGGCAAACGCGCCGTTACGGATTATGAGGTGCTGCGCGAAAACGCGCGTTATTCATACCTGCGCGTGTTGTTGTCCACCGGGCGCAAAAACCAAATCCGGGCGCATATGCAGGATCTGGGACACCCGGTCGTCGGCGACAAGAAGTACGGCGCAACGTCTAACCCGCTGCGCCGACTCGGTTTACACGCAAGCGCACTCGAACTGACTCACCCCGCAACCGGATTGCCGCTCGCGATTAACGCGCCGGCTGACAAGAAATTCCGACTGCCGAAAGAGGGAACCGGTCTGTGACGGTTATCTGTTACCCGACAGGATTTGCCGCACCGACGCCGCGCGCGGTTTTCCGTTGCGTTTTGCGGTAAAGCGCACTATAATAACCGGCGCAACGGAGAGGGAGAACGCATTATGCAAATATCGCTCGAAGACCGCATTATCGGGCTGTCGCAGCTTTGGAGTACGGCGAAATACAACTTCGCGCGCTGGGACGAGCTGCCCGGACTCGACTGGGACGCGGAATACCGCGCCGCGCTGCCGCGTGTTATCGCGGCGGACGACCCCGCCGCGTATTACGCGGAGCTTATGAAACTCGTGACGCTGCTGCGCGACGGTCACAGCTATGTCGTTATGCCGGACGAAATCAAGCCGCCGTACGCCGTGCCGTTTTACACTTCGCACCGGTGGGGCGGTCACGTCGTGTCGTCGCTGCCGAAAGACTGCGGCGTACCGATATATTCGCGGATAACGGCGATTAACGGCACGCCGGTCGAGGACTGGTGCCGCGAGAAAGCGTACCCTTATGTGTGGCACGAGAAAGCAGACAGCCGTTTTTACCAAGGCGCGCTCGGTTACATAATCGGCTGTCACGAAACCGGCGCGATTACAATCGACACCGACGGCGGCGCGTTTACGGTGCGGCACGGCGAAGAGCGCGAGCTTGCGGAGCCGCCGCGCTTGTCGCACCCCGAATTTGAAACCGCGGAACTGCTGCACCGAACCGACGGCTGTTGTTCGCTCTATAAAACCGCGGACAATATCGCGATTTTTGAAGTGGATACTTGTCAGGACCCGACGCTGAAAGCCGCGCTTTACGAAAACCTTGACAAATTCCGCGCCTGCCGGGGATTCGTCATCGACGTTCGGTATAACAACGGCGGCAGCTCGCGAAATGTCGAGCCGCTTGTGCAATTATTTTTTGAGAGCGAGTTCGATTTCGGCGCCGGATATTCGCCGCTGTACATTCCTGTCTACGCCGCGATGGCGCAGTATCGCTACCCCGACCGGTACGAGGGTTTGACGGAGACCGAGGCGAAGCTCATTCACGAAATCGCGGAACACAAATCGTTTTACGTTGATAACTACAAAACCCGCGTCGCGGACTGCCCGGCGTTTCTCGCGCAGCCCGTCGTGGTTTTATCGGGTCTGAGTACGGCAAGCGCGGCGGAGAGCGTTCTCACCGCGATGAAATACCAAAACCGCGCCGTCATAGTCGGCGAACGCAGTTACGGTTCGACAGGGCAGCCGATTTTCGGACAGCTTCCCGGCGGCGGATATTTCGGCGTCTGCACGCAAAAGGGCGTAATGCCCGACGGCGCCGATTTTAACAATATCGGTATAGCTCCGGACATTGAAGCGAGCATTTCAAAAGAGGACGCGCTGAACGGATTCGACCGCGTGTTTGACAAAGGCTTGGAAGTGCTGCGCGGTATGCTGTGAACACGGGAAATATCACGTGCGCTTTTTCAAATTGCGTGAACCGCATAGGTTTTGAAAAGTCCGGCGGCGGCGCGGCTGTTATCGCGCAACAGCCGGAAAGTACAACTTACTGCCGACTACCCCGCGTCCACAAGCTCAAACAGCCGCGCCACAAGCTCCGGCTCCGGCGCGGAGCCGACAATTTCGCCGTGCCGGAACAGCACGCCCATACCGTCGCCGCCCGCAATGCCGAAGTCGGCGGCGCGCGCCTCTCCCGGACCGTTCACCGCGCAGCCCATAACGGCTACCGTAACGTCGCGTTCGCGATAGTCCGCGAGCCGTTCTTCGACCTCGCGCGCGATTTTCATCATATCGTACCGGCACCGCGCGCAAGTCGGACACGAAATCATTCGCGCGCCGCCGCGCCGCAGTCCGAGACTCGCGAGCAGCTCGATTCCCGCCGCGACCTCGCGCGCGGGATCCGCCGTCAGAGAGACGCGGAGCGTGTCCCCGATTCCGTCCGCGAGCAGCGCGCCGATTCCGGCGGAGCCGCGGATAAGCCCCGAAAACTCCGTTCCCGCCTCCGTAACGCCGAGATGAAGCGGATAATCGCACCGCGCCGCGAGCAGACGGTACGCCTCGATGGTCGCAACCACGTCGCTCGACTTCGCGGAGACGCATATGTCCGCGAAGCCGAACGACTCCAGCAGTTCGCAGCTTCGCAATGCGGACGCGGCGAGAGCTTCCGCCTCCGTGCCGAGCCCGCCCCGAAGCCCGCGCTCGAGACTGCCGCCGTTGACCCCGACGCGAATCGGAATCCCCGCGTCCCGCGCCGCCGCCGCAACCTCGCGCACCCGCTCTCGCGAGCCGATATTCCCCGGATTTATCCGGATTTTGTCCGCGCCGCTTCCGATTGCCGCGAGTGCGAGCTTATAGTCGAAATGAATGTCCGCGACGAGCGGAATGCGTATCCGCCGCTTTATCTCCGCGAGCGCGAGCGCGGACGCTTCGTCCGGAATTGCGGCGCGCACTATGTCGCACCCCGCGCGCTCAAGCGCGAGTATCTGCGCCGAAACGGCTCCGACGTCGTCCGTCGGAGCCGTCGTCATAGACTGCACGGTAATGTCCGCGCCGCCGCCGACGGCTGTGCCGCCGACGGTGATTTGCCGCGAAACTCTGCGCGTCATCGCACTATCTTCAGCACGTCCGACACGAGGACGAACGCCATAAGTCCGAGCAGCAGGATAAGCCCCGCCGCGTGAACGTACCCCTCGTACTTCGGATTCAGCTTGCGGCGTATGATTTTTTCGACGCAGAACGTGATAATAAGCCCCGCGACGCGCCCGCCGTCGAGCCCGGGCAGCGGCAGCAGGTTCATAACCGCGAGGTTGACCGCGATAAGCGCGGCGAGACTGAACACATTGTACAGCCGTACCGACAGCGGCACGACGTACGTCTCGCCGGACGCGGTCGTATGCTCCTTTTGCCCCTGCTCGTTGATAATCTCGACGATGCCGACGGGTCCCGACAGGTCGCGGAGGCTCGCCTGCCCGGTGAACAGCATTTGCAGGCTCATTCCGATAAGCCGCACGTCGTTGTACGTCGAGTACGCAGTGTATTTCAGCTTTTCGCCGAACGTCATCTCCGTGTTCTCAAACACGAAGCCGAAGTATTCGCCGCCGAGTTCCTCGATGTACGTCCGTTCGAGCTTCAAATCGCCGTAACGTATTTTCTCCCCTCCGCGGGAGATTACGAGGTCTATAACGCCGTCCGCGGACTCCGGCAGCGCGAGAAACATCGAGAAATCGCTGTAGTAAAACACGCGGTGTCCGTTGACCGAGCGGATTTTGTCGCCCTCCTGAATCAGGTCGGCGAAAGTTGACTGCGGGTAGACGTAAGCGAGCTTTGCGGACGAGATTTCGCCGGTCTTGATTGTCAGCGCAAGAATGAACAGGATAATCACGCCGAAAACGAGGTTCATAAACGCCCCAGCGACGAGGATAACCGCGCGTTTCCACCGCGCCTGCGCCGTGAATGACCTCGGGTCGATTAACC
>JAITNK010000107.1 GCA_031290515.1 Oscillospiraceae bacterium | reverse complement strand
TCGCTGACGACAAACAACGGACAGTATATAATATTGCAATGGTTCGCAAAATCAAGTATCATACGCTGCATAAATATTCTCTCCCAAACCGGCTCCTCCGTTCAAAACATAAGGCATACTATACGGCGTATGGCGCGGCGGCAGACCCGAAGGGCTTTGCCCGGCGGTCTGCGGATATTATAGCAGGCACGAAGTGTCGTCGCGGTATACAGTCTTGAGCAGACCCAAAGGGCTTTGCCCGGCGGTCTGCGGATATTATAGCATCTGCGCTGCGCGCTGTCAAACAACTTGTTCCGCAACCGTTAAAAAGCGGCGGCAGGCAAAACAATCGGCTGATTTTACTTTACACGCGCCCGAAACCGTGATATACTGCAAATAAAAAAGCGGGAGGAATACTTGTGGCTATCAGTACGGGCGTCCCGAATAAATCGGTTGCCGTCGCGGTGTCCTCGGACAAGCTGTCGGCATATGTGACGCTGAAGCAAATCGAGGAAGTCGAAATACCCGCGGATATGATAAGAGCCGCACTGCACGCCGCCGGGGTCGTATTCGGAATCGACGGGGACGAGCTTGCCGTTATGGCGCTGGCTCCCGAATACGGCGCGCGGCACCTTGTCGCGTCCGGCGTTGCGGCGGAGCAGGGAAAACCCGGATTCGTCGAGTATCTGTTCCGCACGACGCGCGAGCTTCGTCCGCAGGAGCGGGCTGACGGCAGCTATGACTACCGCGAGCTCGGGTTCGTCGAAAACGTGAACGAGGGCGACGCGCTCTGCCGCATAGTTCCGAACGAACCCGGAACTCCGGGCAAAAACGTCCTCGGCGACGACGTCGAGCCGCGCAAGCTGCCGGATATAAAGCTCCCCGCCGGACGCGGCACACGCATCAGCGAAGACGGAATGTCGCTCGTCGCGGAGGTTTCGGGGCAGGTTGACCTCACCGGCAAAAGCGTCACCGTTATGAACACGCTGACGCTTGAAAAGTGCGACATTTCCACCGGCAATATCGACTTTGTCGGCAGCGTCAGGATAACCGGAAACCTGGCGCAGGGCGCGAAGGTTACGGCGAGCGGCAACGTGTTTATCGGCGGGTTCATTGAAAACGGCTCTATTACCTGCGGCGGGAACGCCACGATTGTCGGCGGTATCAACGGGCAGACGGGCACCGAGGTGCGCGCCGGCGGCACGGTGAAGTGCAAGTTTATCCAAAACGCGAAAGTGCTTGCCACGGGAGACATTGAGTGCGGCGCAATCATACAGTCGCAGGTATTTTCGAGCGCGGCGGTCAAAGTCGTCGGCGCGGCGTCCAAGGTGCTCGGAGCGCACATCAGGGCGCGCAATTCCATCGAGTGCGTAAGCGTCGGCACGTCAAGCTCGAACGCGATAAATATTATGGAGGTCGGCAACGACCCGGCACTTATCGAGCGGGGAAAATCTCTCCCCGGCGAGATTGCCGAAAACGAAAAGTCTATCGGACAGCTTGAGCGTCTGCGCGACGTGCTGACGCAGCTTAAAGCCGCCGGACGCGCGACGGAGGACCACGAGCAGAAGCTCGTCCAGGTCGAGGAATCTCTCGCAAACTACCGCAGTAAGCGCGAGCTGCTCGACGCGGAGCAGATTGAGGTCAAAGAAGAAATGAAAAGCTCCGGGTACGGGTGGATTACCGTCACGGGGACGCTCAATCCCAGGGCGGAGCTGCGTATCGGCACCGAGGTCGTCCGCGTGGACAACGAGATGAACTGCGTCAAGTTTACCCGCAAAATCAAAGAGGGCATCGTAACCGTACCCGCGCGGTAGGCGCGGCGAAATGCGGCGGCGGAGCTTACTGCTCCGCCGCCGCGTTTCTTACCCGTATGTCCGGGTTACAACCCGAGCGATTCGCGCCCCACGAAGTCCGCGAGCGATTCGGCGAGCGCGTCGCCCACCGCGACGAGCTTCGCAATCCCGTCCGCCGTCAGTCCCGAGACTTCCGGGTCAACCGCGTACCCGACGGGTTCGTCGCCCTGCGGCGCAAAGGCTCCGAGTACTTGGCGCACTGCCATTATGTGTCCGCCGAGCATTGACTTGACGAGCTGCATCCGCTCCTCGCCCCGCGTGACGCAGGCGAGCCTTTTCATTCTGCCGTCGCCGTTCTCAATGTTCATCGCCGCCGCGCGCGCCGCGTCGTCGTCGCCGAGTTTCGAGAGATAGAGCGGCAGTCTGTCCTGCGCTGCTGCGCGGAATATCCAGTCCGTTCCGCCGGAGTCCGCGAGTTTGCCGACAATTTCTACGGCTTCGCGAAGCGACGCGGTCGTCACCGTGTCGTCCGTCGGTCTGCCGTCCTCGAACGCAAGCCCCGCAAGCATATCGGCGAGCTGGAGTTCGAGCGACCGCTCGTGCGGAAAGTCGCGAAGCGCGCTCCGGCAGCGCGCGATTGCGCCGGACGCGTCTCCCGACTCGCGCAGAGCCGAAATCTCGTCGAACGCCGCGTACAGCTTGCGGGTGCGCATTTCCTCATCCATACCGATGAGCTTGTCAACGCTCACGTCGAAGTACGCGGCGAGCGGAATGAGCAGCGCGATGTCCGGATACGCGTCGCCGCACTCCCATTTGGACACGGCTTTCGCGGTCACGCCGAGCGCGTCCGCAATCTTCTCCTGCGTCACGTCTTTGGCAAGACGCAGTTTTCGGATGTTCTCGCTGATGTTTAGCATTTTTAATAACCTCTTTCTGATTCGGTACCGTGCTTGCAGTATACACCGCGGTAATAACCGCGTCAACCGAACCTTAGGAGGGATTTTTCCGAACAACGGTTCCGCGGATTCGGATAAATCAAAACGCCGTGCGGTTGCTTTCGCGCTTCGTTTGTGTTATTATGCGGGAAAAGCGAACGGAGGATAAACTGTGCTGTATCGTGAAATTTCAAAGACGGAGACCGCCGTATCGCAGCTCGGCTACGGCTGTATGCGGTTCCCGCGCGGCGTTTCCGGTCAGTTTGACCGCGCAAAGACGGAAAAGCTCGTCTTACAGGCGTATAACTCCGGTATCGGCTACTTCGACACCGCGTATCTCTACGGCGGCAGCGAGGAGCTTCTCGGCGAAATCCTCGAAAAGCACGGACTGCGCGAAAAAGTGCGTATCGCGACAAAGCTGCCGCACGGGCAGTGCAGGTCGTACGAGGACTTTTCGCGCCTCTTCGGCACGTCTCTGGCGCGGCTTAAAACCGGTTACGCCGATATGTATCTGATACACAACGTCTCGTCCCTCGCGCAGTGGGAGCGTCTCGCCGCGCTCGGAATCGCGCGGTGGATTGAGGGCGAAAAGCAGTCCGGCAGAATCCGCAAAATCGGATTTTCGTTTCACGGCGCGCGTCCGGAATTTATGAAACTGCTCGAAGCGTACGCCTGGGATTTCTGTCAGATACAGTATAATTACGTCAACGAGCACGACCAGGCTGGCGTCGCGGGACTGCGCCGGGCGCACGAACTCGGGCTTGCGGTCATAATTATGGAACCGCTGCTCGGCGGTAAGCTCGCGGCGAAGCTGCCGAAACCGGCGCAGCGCGTACTCGACGGCGCGAACGCGAAGCTCGGAGCGGACAGAACTCCCGCGGCTTGGGGACTTCGCTGGCTTTGGAACCAGCCGGAGGTTACGGTCGTGCTGTCCGGTATGAACAGCGAGGAGCAGCTGACCGGCAACCTCGCGACGGCGGACGAGTCGCCCGCGGGCTGTCTTTCGGACGCGGAGCTTGCCGTCTTTGAGCCGCTCAAAGCGGCGTTCCGGGAGTCGTACAAGGTGCCGTGCACCGGCTGCGCGTACTGTATGCCGTGTCCGCGCGGGGTCAACATTCCCGGCGTGTTCGCGGCGTATAACGCGCGGTTCGCGCACGGACTGATTCCGGGTATGCAGCAGTATGTGACCGGACTCGGGCTTACCGACCGCAGCGCGAAAGCGAGTCCGCGGAACTGCGTAAAGTGCCGCGAGTGCGAACGGAAGTGTCCGCAGAATATCGAGGTATCCGCGAGGCTCGGGGAGGCGGCCCGCGTTATGGAACCGTGGTGGTTCCGTGGCGCGCTCGGCATTGTGCGGCGGTTTTTCGGCGGGTGAAGCCGTAAACGCGGTGGGAGGTAAACTCCCGCGGACTATAGCCGGCAAGCCCGCTTTTCGCGGCGGTTTCCGGGGAAAAGCGCGGCGCGGCTGATTGAAGAAAATTTGCTGCGACGCGGGGGGAAACCGCTTTACACGCGGAGATTTTTGCGGTATAATATCCGCAGGCGGATATTAACCCTGTTTAAGCTGTTATACCACGACGGCACTTCGTGCCTGTGGTATAATATTGCGCGGCGGGCGCGCTCCGCAGCGCGGCTATGGCGGAACTGGCAGACGCGCCGGATTTAGGTTCCGGTCCGAAAGGGTGCAGGTTCGATTCCTGTTAGCCGCACCAAAAGCGAACCCGGCTCAAAACATACTGTTTTGAGCCGGGGTTTTTGCAGAGCGGCGCGCGGGGCTATAATCACTCCCGAACCGATTCAATAATATCAATCCAACTTAACAAAACAGCTTCCGACAGGACAAACCTTGCGGTCAGCTGTTTACTTTCTTTTTTATCGCTTTTATCCTCAAAAATATAGTATTTGCTGTTTTGAGCGGTCGCAATCCGTCCGTGAGCAAAGGAATCTCGAATATGTTCAAGTATCGACACAAGTGAGTGCGTGGGTTGCTTTTTAGTATAATTGAAGTAAAACCCTTTCGGCATATCAGCAACGAAATTACTATCATCAAGCCGCATTGATAGTATAGCGTTTTTCTTTTCTGCAGAAAAACCATTGCTGGTCAACTCAATGAAATTTGTTGCCGGAATGTTGTTATCTGTACACATTTTCTCAAAGAGCGCGTCGCAAAATGCAGCACCGCTGCCCTCAAGTATTACCTTTCGCGTCATCGCGCTATGGCGCGTCGCTTCATACAAATAAAAACGATATAGCTTTATCAACGCTTTGCGCGCAAAGAGCATATCGGGATGCCGATAGTCCGAGTCTTTGCTTATTGCAAAGTCTGGAGCCGCTGCCTTTGCGCATACTTTTTGCGCGGTTTCCACTTGCTTCTCCGGAGGCGTTTTTACTTCGGCTGATTGCTTATTGCGCTCGCGCGGCTTTATGTTCTTGAAATAGACGGCGATACCTAAGGCAATCATTCCGAACAGCAAAAGAATACTGCCGATGTATAACAGCATAGTTGCATACCTCAACCTGCCTCGACATATACCGCGCCTCTGCGGTCAAACCGCAGAGGCGGATTATGCAGAACCCTACAGTCCAAGTTCTTCCCAGTAATACTTGAGTGCCTTGTTTATCGCACCGATATCGAAATCGTACCCGAACAGATAACGCAGTTCTTCGTCATATCCATTTTCAACCCACCCATCAAACATTTTGTCGGTACCGAGTTCTTTTTCATTATTTAAGTAATAATCTTCTTTTACAGTACCACCAAGTGAGTTTACACCTGAAAGACGAACGGTGAAAAAATATTTGTCTGCAATCCCTATCTCCGTTATTCGGGCACTCGAAGGATCTTTGAATTTTTCTGAAACCTTCAAAACCATATCGTACATTTCTTTGTCAGTTTTTGCGAGGGCTTGAATTGGATTGGGCGTCGGCGTCGGGATAGGCGTAGGCGTGGATTTAGGTGCTTGCCCGCCGCAGGCGGCAAGACTTGCGAGCATTACAAGCGCGAGTATTACTGTGATGAGCTTTTTCATATCATTTCTCCTTATCCTTAATGTATTCATTCCGGCGCAGCCGCGCGACGGCGTTGCGGCGAATGTAACAAGCCTATTATATCACATATTGGGGGGGGGCTTGTCAAGCGGTTTATGCGTAATATTTGTATAATTTGCCGCATTGCGCGCCGAGTTTGTTTCGCTTGCAATCCGCCGCGGAATACTATATAATGTATTTATCCGCTTTTTGATATACCATAACAGGAGAACAACAATGCCGGCAAAACAAAGCTATGACAACGAATCAATAT
>JAITNK010000072.1 GCA_031290515.1 Oscillospiraceae bacterium | reverse complement strand
GCAAGCCATTGGCTGCGTGACGGACGGAAAGTTCCGCCTGTGGATGTCGGGCAGCTTATCCACACATTGTTAACGGAGGGAGTGCTGAGCGCGCTCGGCAGAGGCTGAATATTTTGACGTTGAGGTGCAAGAACTGACGTGGTATCACGGTTCACCGTTTGAACTGACTGAACTGGCGGAGGGCAGTACGATTACGCAGCGGCGCGAATTGGCTGAAGCGTTTTCGTATAAGCCCTCGACGCTCTCATACGATTATGTCGGCGGCACAATACGTCACAACGGCGCGAAGCCCGGAATATTGTATGTCATCGACGAGCCGATAGTTGACGATGCGGACGTATATAAGCACCCGCAAACAACTATGGACGACGGCGTTGAGCGGCTGACGAAAAGACCGCTGAAACTTCGGCGTATTTCCGAAACCGACAGCCGCAATCTCTATATACCCAACCGCATAATCTCCGATATAACCGATTTCATTTTCGTTGCCGACGAACCGCGCAGGGTTGACGCTATTTTTATCCCCGGCGGCAGCGACCCCGCGCCGCCGGAACTCGCGGCAACTTTGTATGCTGACGGGTTCGCGCCGCTTATCATTCCGTCCGGAGGCGTGAGCGTCAAGACAGGCAAATTCAACGGCGCGGGGCGTAACACCGACCGCTACGACGGCGACTACAAAACCGACTGTGAGTTTATGACTGATGTCCTGCTCAAAAACGGCGTACCTGCTGAAGCGATAATCGGCGAGGACAAGTCCGGCTATACGAAAGAAAACGCGACGCTCTCGCGCAAGGTTGCGGACGAGCGCGGATTGATTATTAAGACGGCGATTGTGTGCTGTAAGACGTTTCACGCCCGCGCTGTTTGATGTGCTATCAGTTTGCGTTCCCCGAAACGGAAATTCTGATTGCTCCCGCCGAAGTGTACGCTATCAATCGCGACAGCTGGCATACGTTTGACTACGGCATCGAGCGCGTAATGGGCGAGCTTGCGCGGTGCGGCAATCAGTTTATTGACGAGTTCAAATGCAGAGGAAAGCCTACTTCGAGATGTTCTCTTTAATCTCGCGTCCGCGCCGCAGCATTGCGCGGAGCCGCTCCGCGTCGCCGGACGAGATATGCTCGCGGAAGCCGCTCAGGTTTTCTATCAGTATGTCGAGCTGCTCGGTTAAATAATCCCGGTTCAGCATAAAAAGCTCCGTCCACATATCTTCGTTGAGCTTCGCGACGCGCGTCATATCGGCGAAACTGCCCGCGGAAAACCCGTCGAAGCTGTAGACCACCGGGTTTTGCGCGTACGCGCTCGAAACAATGTGCGCCATTTGCGACGTGAACGCAATCATCTCGTCGTGCCGCTCCGGAGTGGCAATCGTAATTTTGGAAAACCCTACTGACAGGAAGAAGTTCTCCGCCGTAATCAGCGCGTCTTCCGGCGTCGCGTCTCCGGGCGTGAGTATCATACTCGCGCCGTCGAACAGCGTCGCCTGCGACGCGGCGAAACCCGACAGCTCGCGCCCCGCCATAGGGTGCCCGCCGATGTAGGTCACGCCGTCAAACAGCCCTCCGACCTCGCCGACGACGAAGCGTTTGACCCCGCACAGGTCGATGACTATCGCGCCGGGCTTGAACTTCCGCGCGTTCTGCCGCAGGAATTCCACCGCCGCCCTCGGGTACAGCGCGACGAGCACAAGCTCCGCCTCGGAAAAACGCTCCAACCCGCAGTCGTCGAGCAGTCCGCTCTCATACGCGCGCCGGGCGACCTCCGCCGAAGCGTCGTACCCGAATACGCTGTGCCGCGTTTTCGCGGCTATCGCCTTGGCGAACGACCCGCCGATAAGTCCCAGCCCCGCAATCGCAACTTTCATATACGCTCCTTTAACCGCTCGTTCGGGCAATGCCTGCCGGTGCGGATATTACGTCAGTGCGGGGGATTTCTCCCCCGCACTGAGTTATGCGTTATTCTTCGCCCGAACCGCCGAGTCGGAACAGCCGCTCGAACATTATCCGCGCCTCGCGCGGACGATTATCCAGACCCCGACCGTCAGCCGGCGGTAACGCAGCCATACTGTTGACAAACGTATCATACGACTGCTTCGCAAGCTCGTAGCTGTATTCGCGCTTCGGCTCCTGCGCCGACTTCAGGTCGTAGTATATGCGTTCGAGGAACGCGATTGCCTTCTGGTTCGTAGTTTCTCGCGCGAGGACTGCGCTGTCGTTCTTCCCGATATTCTGCATATACGACGTATTGTGTGCGATTCTGTCAATCCGGTCGATAATCTCGCGCAGAGTGACGGGGTTCTCGCCGCTCTCAACGGTTTCGGCGGCGATTTCGCCGGTTTCGGCGATGATGTTTTCGGTATTCTCGGTGTTTTCCATTGTGTCGTCCTCCAGAAATTTTGGATTATCCGGCGGACGCGTCAGGCATATTCGGTTATCGTCTATGAAACGCGCCCTGCCGTGCTTCACGAGACCTTTGGCTCGTTTTAGGTAAGTTGTTCCATAGTCAACGCCGAATTCGTCAACGACGACGACATTTTTTGTCATGGGTGTCTCCCCCTCGCGTTATTGAATTCGCAGACGCGCTATGTTTTTTGTCAGGGGTGTCTCCCCGCCGCATCCGAGCGCAGTATATCACAGACGGCGCGGCTTGTCAAGCGCGTGAACCTACTTTGCGGACAAAAACATCGAGCCGAGCGCGGAGACTACGACGCTCAGCAGCGCGGAGCCGAGCATAAACACGAGCAGCTGCCCGGCGGACGCGATTTGCCACGCCCCCGCGGCGGACAACGCCGCCATAGCGACCGCGCCTGCGGTCGTCGTGATGACCGACAGCATCGTGAGAAACGTCGAAAGCGAGCTTACGCGGCGCGCGACGAGAATCGCCGCCGAGAGACTTTCTATGCCGCCCTGCTTTATGACCGCGGCGACGTGCGCGCGACGCTCCCCCTCGTCCTCGGCGTACACCTTGGACACGGACAGCTTCTCCACGTCGTCCTCCGCTATCGCGAATTTCGCGGACAGCATTCGCAGCGTGACGCCGAAGTTGCGCGTCGCGATACAGCAGCGGACGTTCCGGCGAATCATAGCGAGCAGCGACCGCTGCACCGCGGCGAGCGGTTCGTACTCCACCGGTATAATTCCGGCGAGCGAACCGTTAATCGAGACGTACACCGCGCTCGCGGGTTCGTTTTCCGGAACGCGAATGTGCTGACGCTTCATAAACGCGCTCGTCCCGACGAACACGCCGTCCCCGCCGACTACGCCGGAAACGCCGTCCTCCGCGTAAGCGAACTCCTTGACGGCGGTTTTTGCGAGTCCCGCGCCGGCGAGCTTTTTATCGAATACCGGAGCGAGACTGCCGCCCGCGCTTTCCGCAAGGCTTGCGGCGACCCGCAAAACGCGTTCGCGCTTGAACGGAGCGACCTCGCGCACGTCGCCGAGCCATATCGTGCCGTCCGGATAAATGTCCTCGTCGGAGATGAAAACGCCGTCCGCGAGGTACGCGTCGTCCACGAAAGCGGGACCCGCGAGCGAGATTCCGCGCTTCGCCGAGCTTTTCACCGCAGCGTAGAACGGCGCGGCAAACGAAAGCGACGCCTGAATCGCGCAGGCTCCCGTCAGCACGGCGGAGAACATTCGCGGGAACACTCCCGTGAAGTTCCGCGTCAGTACGGACATACAAACCGCCGTCACCGCGGCGAAAACGAGTACGAGCGGGACGACGTACGAGTACGAAGCCGACGATGCGTCAAGCTGCGTAAGCCCCGCGTAAAACCCGGTCTTGACTCCGTTTTTCCGGCGCAGAAACGTGCGCTCGTCGTCCGGGTGGAACTCGCAGACTATTGTACTCTGGTCGGGTTCCGCCGCCGTTCTGAGCGTGAGCGACAGGCTTTGCAGGTGCATACGCTCCGAAAACAGCGCGACCGCGGTCGCCGCGGCGCACACCGCGGAGTACGGCAGAAGCGGCGCGGGCTCCGTACCCCGGAGCGAGAGAATTCCGGTCAGCACGACCGACAAATTCGCGAAAGCGAGCAGCGACTCGAACGCCGGGGTGCCGCGCATAACGCGCTCGATTCCCGAGACAATCAGGTCTACCGACAGCATCATAACGAGCAGCTGCCCGATAAGCAGCGCTCCGGTTGCGGCGCGCGGCGAGCGTCCGATTCCGAACGGCAGTTTTACTCCGTGTTCAAACAGCAGAGTCGCCGCGACGAGCAGCGCGGCAAGCACAAGCGCGGCGGCGGCGCGCGGAGCCGCGGAATTGCACTGTCTCGCGAACGCGCGCGAACGCGCCTTGAAATCCGGCTCCGGTTCCTCCGGCACGGTTATGTGATAATGCTCGTCGGAGTCCTCGCGGCGGCGAACCCGGGCGGCGAACCGCTCTCCCCGCTCGTCCGCGGACTGCTCCGCCTCAATCGCTTCCTCGACGGCGCGGATTATCTCGTCGTCGAGCTTCTCTTCGGCGTACTCGTACGGCGAAAACTGCGTAACCTCGTCGTCGCGCTTTTCCTCGGTCTCGACTTCCGGAAAGCCGGTTTCCGGTTCGTCCTCCGGCGCGGCTGACGCGTCGAACACGCTCGAAGCGTATTTCTCGAGAATACTCTGCGCGTACACCGTCCCGCCGTCGCCGGACTGTCTGCCGACGCCGAGGATTTCCTCGCGGATAGCCTGCGGCGTAAGCCCGAATCCGTCGTCGCGCGGCGCGCTTTTCGGCGCGTCAACCGCGTCCTTCGGCTTCGGCTCCTGCGGCTTCACGCCGTACTCGGCTAAAATCGAGTCGAGCGTGATTTCGGTTTTGTCAAACAATTCGTCGCTCATTACATTCGCCTTTCTTAATATCAGCCGACCGGCCGGGCAAACCCTCCCGCACTCTGTTGTCCTACCGGGCGGCATAAATTCTTAATTGCCTTCGACGGCTCTCCGCTGGCGCAGGACTTCGTACATCAGCAGCGAAGCCGATACAGACGCGTTAAGGCTCGAAACTTTGCCGGACATCGGTATGCCGACCGTGAAATCGCACTCGCTCAGAACGAGTCTGCCGATACCGTCGCCCTCGGAGCCGATAACGATTGCGGCGGCTCCGAGAAAATCAGTATCCCACAGCGGCGTTTCGCCGCCGGAAACCGCGCCGTAAATCCACACGCCCGCTTTTTTAAGCGCGGCAATCGCCTGCGCCGTGTTCGGTACGCGCGCAACCGGGACGTGGAACACCGCGCCCGCCGACGCTTTCGCGACGACTGCCGTGGCTCCCGCGCCGCGCCGCTTAGGTATGATAACGCCGTGCGCGCCCGCCGCCTCCGCGGTGCGGATTATCGCGCCGAGATTGTGCGGATCTGTAATCTCGTCGCAGATGATTATAAGCGGCGTTTCGTTCTTTTCTGCGGCGGCGGCGAGAATATCCTCCACCGAGACGTATTCCGTCGCCGAGCAGACGGCGATAACGCCCTGGTGCGAACCGGTTTTGCTCATACCGTCGAGTTTGCGCTTGTCCGCGTCCACGACGACGGCTCCCGCCGCTCTCGCCGCTCCGGCGATGAATCCGAGCGAATTCCGACCGCCGTCGTCGGAGCTTCCCCGCGCGATATACACCTTGTCGAGCACGACTCCCGCGCGGAGAGCCTCAATTACGGCGTTGCGCCCCTCGATGCGGTCGTCGAAATCGTCCTCTTGGTCTGTTATCCGCTCGTTCGGACGAAGTCCTCCGCCGCTCTGCGCCGCGGCGCGGGGATTGCGCGTCCCCGACGCGTGTGGCGCGTACGCGCGCTTGCTGTCCGCCTGGTCCGTCCGCACAGGGTACGCGTCTGCGGACGCGCGGCGCGCACCCCGTGCGCCGTTATCCGCTCTCCCGGCAAATCCGGTCGTTTTCGCCGGATGCGCGGACGAGGGGTATGACGGATGCGCGTCGCCCTGCCGCTTCGGATAGCCGTTCGGCTGATAGTGTCTCGGCGCGGGCGGTCTGCCGCCCGGCTTTCCGCCTTTACCGCCGGGCGCGCCGCCTTTTTTCTGTCTTTCGCTCACTGTTCGCTCTCCTGTCTCTCATCAATCGGCACATACCGCTGTTCTTTTGCTATCGCCTTGTACGCCGGACGGATTATCCGTCCGTTGCTCCACAGCTCTTCGATTCTGTGGGCGCACCACCCCGGCACCCGCGCGACGGCGAACAGCGGCGTGTACAGCTCCCGCGGTATTCCGAGCATTTTGTATACCATACCTGAGTACATATCGACGTTCGCGCATATCGGCTTCGTGCGCTTTCCCGTCTCGGCGAGTACCCCCGGCGTAAGCCGCTCCACCGTCTCGATTAAGTTGAATTTCCCGATAAACTCGCTTTTCTCCGCGAGCTTGCGCGCCGTGTTTTTAAGTATCAGCGCGCGCGGGTCGGAGAGCGTGTAAACCGCGTGACCCATACCGTAGATTTTGCCGTCGCGCAGTCCTGCTTCGCCGCGCACTATCTTCAGCAGATAGTCGCGCACCTCGCCGTCGTCGTTCGGATTTTCCACGTTTGCCTCAATGTCGTCGAACATCGCGAGAACGCGCTCGTTCGCGCCGCCGTGAAGCGCGCCTTTAAGCGAGCCGACGGCAGCCGACAGCGCGGAATATATATCCGTGCCGCTTGAAGACAATACGCGGCAGGCGAACGTCGAATTGTTGCCGCCGCCGTGTTCCGCGTGAATCACGAGACAGAGGTCGAGCAGCCGCGCTTCGTCGTCCGTGAACTTCCCGGTGCGCCGCACGATGCGGAGCAGGTTCTCCGCCGTCGAGAGCGACGGCTCGGGCCGCCTGATATGCAGGCTGCCCTTGTCGTAGTAGTGCCGCTTCGCCGCGAATGCGTTCGCGATTATTATCGGCGCGCGCGCGGTAAGGCACAGGGCTTTTTCAAGCTCGTCCTTTACGTCGCCTCCGTAGGTCTCCGGAGCGTCGTCGTACGAATACAGCGCGAGAAAACTCCGCGACAGCTTGTTCATTATGTTAAGGCTCGGCGCGGCGAGAATCATATCCTCGGTGAACCCCTCCGGCAGAACGCGAAGCTCCGCTATCCTCTCGCAGAACGTCTGAAGCTCCGCCTTTGACGGCAGCTTTCCGAACAGCAGCAGATACGCCGTCTCCTCATAGCCGAGCCGTCCGTCTTTCAGGAAGCCGTCGCAAAGCTCGTTAATGTCGATTCCGCGGTATGTAAGCTCGCCCGGTGCGGGAACGCGCTCGCCGTCTCTGATAAAATATCCGCGCACGTTTCCGATGCCGGTAATGCCCGCCATAACGCCGGTACCGTCGGCGTTACGCAGTCCGCGCTTCACGCCGTACTCGTCGTACAGGCTTTTGTCGAAACTTATCGCCCCGAGTACGGAGCCGCTGACTTCGGAAATGAACTCGCCTGTTTTATTTTTTTCTCCGGCTTTTGCCATAGCTAACTCCTTTTTACCGCTTGCCGGAAATGAATTCCGGCTTCGCTTATTAACCGCTTGGTCGGGCAAGCCCTCCCGTCGCTCAATATTTTCGCCGCGTGTATGTTGCGCCGCTTGCGAGCGGCGCGTACCCCGGGGGAACCACAGGGGGACAAGCCCCCCTATGGCTCCCCCGGACCCCCTCTGACCCCCCTTGGACGCGGAAATGGCGTTCGCTCCGCGTATCTAACGCTTGGTCGGCGGAGCCTCCCTGCGCTCAAAGTTTCGGCACAACGGCGGTGCGTGACGCGCCTGTGCCGAAATGCGTACCCTGAAACTGCGCCGCGCAACAAACTACTATGCGTACCACCGCACAGTGCGGCTATGCGACGCAACGACCCTGCGCGAACAGCGTGAGCGC
>JAITNK010000068.1 GCA_031290515.1 Oscillospiraceae bacterium | reverse complement strand
CGTCATCTTTTGGATAATCGGGCAATGTGTTTCACTCACGATGATTATCACCTTGGAAATTTAATTTTATCGCCGGAAAACAAGTTGTTTGTGATTGATTTTCAGCGATTTAGAATGGTTGAACCTTATCACGCGCTTAGTGGTTTAGTGTTCAGCACAAAAACAAGTCCGCATTTTGCCACAGGGGAAATTCACGGTTACTTTGGCGGCGAACCTCCGCAAAATTTTTGGCAGTTGCTCGCGCTGTATACGGCGGCGATTGCGGTAAATGGGTTGCCATATGCCTTATCGCTGAAAGACCACGAAAATACTACTCTACAAGCAGAACTTGATTTTGCATACAAGCAAATTGCGGATATTATGCGTTGGTACGACAATTTCAACCGCGTTGTGCCGAGTTGGTATCTCGGCGACATCGCCGAGGTGCGCACTGTTACCGCAGAGAATCTGCCTGAGTACGCCGACGTGATTCGCCGCAGCTTTTTGACCGTAGCGCAGGATTTCGGGTGGACCCGCGAAACGGCTCCGGGATTCAGGGCGTACATAACCGACGAGGAGCTGCTCGCGAGATACGTCGTCGGGTACACGCCGTTCGCGCTGTTCGCCGGAGGTAAAATCGCCGGGTTCGTGTCGCTGACCGACAAAGGCGGCGGGGTTTTCGTGCTGAATCTGCTCTCGGTTGCGCCGGAGTATCGTCACTGCGGCTACGGCGGGAAACTGCTTGATTTCTGCAAAGACAGAGTCCGCGCGCTCGGCGGCGAAAAAATCACGCTTGACTATATTGAGGAAAACACCCGGTTGAAATCGTGGTACATCGCAAACGGATTCGTACATACGGGAACTCAAAAACTCGATTATCTGCCGTTCACATCGGGCTTTATGGAATGGCGTGCGGCGCAATGAGCAACCCGCACGGAATAACCGTGTTCGGCGCGCCGGGTTCGGGCGCGCCTGTGTCCGGGCGGAGAACCGGCGAAGTTGCGGTTGCGTTTTGGGGCGATTGCGATTATAATAATGCAAAGAACAAATATGAGGTGCGCTATGTCATTAAATCTCGGATATTACTTTGAACACCCGGACAAGTGCGCGGTGCCGGAGCTGCTCGCGGGAGTTACATACACATACGAGCTGCTTGCGCGGCTGAAGACCCTGCTCGACGAAGAGTACCCCGGCGGTTACGTTGACCCGACGGCGAAAATCGGCGCGCACGCGGTAATCGCCGGCTGCGTCTATGTCGGCGCGAACGCGGAGATCGGCGCGCACGCGTATGTGCGCCCGTACTCGGTTATCGGCAAAAACTGCGTCGTCGGTCACGGCAGCGAGGTCAAGCGTACGCTGATGTTTGACGGCGCGAAAATCGCGTCGCTCGCTTTCGTCGGCGACTCGCTGCTCGGCGCGGGCGCGAGAATCGGCTCCGGCGTTATCACCGCGAACCGGCGCTTCGACCAGGGGGACATATCGCTTAAGCTTGACGGCGAAAAGCACTCTCTCGGGAGCGACTTCTTCGGGCTTGTCCTCGGCGACAGCTCGCGGCTCGGCGCGAACTGCACTCCGCAGCCGGGAACGCACGTCGGGAGGTACACCCGGGTATTTCCGCAGACGGCGATTCGCGGTTTCGTTCCGTCATACAAGCGCGTGTGGGAAAAGCGCGAGCTTGAGTTCTCGGAGAACGAAGCGGTAGAACTGAAGTAACGCGGACCCGGGGACGCGGAGTTGCGCGGGGGACGCGCTTTTTCCGGGAAAAGCCGCAAAAGCGAAATTTTACCGATTATACTACGCGGAAGCGTTGCCGAAATTGCGGCGGCGGGACTCCGTACGACCGGGCGAATAATAACTCTCGCCGCCGAATAAAATCAAGCGCGGAAAACAAGCTTGTTTTTACGGAGGTGAGAGTTATCGCGCTGGCTTGGATTTGGACGGCGATTGTGCTGTTCTCAACGGCGTATTCGCTGTTCGCGGGTACCTCCGCGGAGGTCGGGCGCGCCGCGCTCGAAGGCGGAACCGCCGCCGTGAAGCTGATAACGGACATAGCGGGGCCCATAGTGCTCTGGTGCGGCGTTATGGAAGTAATGCGGCGCGGAGGGGCGGCGGAAGCTATCGCGCGGTTGCTGCGACCGTTGCTGACGCGGTTGTTTCCGTCGGCGAAACGCAATAACGCCGCGCTCGAATCGCTGTCCGCGAACGTGTCCGCGAATATGCTCGGACTCGGCAACGCGGCGACTCCGCTCGGGATTCGCGCGGCGGAGGAGCTGTCCCGGGACGCGGTGGACGGCGGCGCGACAGACGGGATGTGCCTGCTCGTCGTGCTGAACACCGCGTCGGTTCAGCTGATACCGACGACCGTCGCCGCAGTCCGCGCGGGAGCCGGAGCGTCGCAGCCGTTCGACATTCTGCCCGCCGTCTGGCTGACGTCGCTGTTCTCCGTGACCGTCGGCGTCACGGCGGCGAAGCTGTTCGCGAGGCGGCGGCGATGAGCGCGGCGACCTCGCTCATAGTGCCGTTCGTAATGCTTATCGCGGGACTCGGCGCGCTCCGCCGTCGCGAGGACGTGTTTTCCGCGCTCGCGGAGGGCGGCGCGGACGGCGTTCGGGTACTCGCGAAGATACTGCCGCCGCTCGTCGCGCTGCTGACCGCCGTGTATATGCTCCGCGCGTCCGGAGCGATGGACGCGCTCACAAGGCTCGCCGCGCCCGTGCTGAAGCTGCTCGGAATTCCGGCGGAGACCGCGCCGCTGATTCTGATACGTCCGCTGTCCGGCTCCGGCGCGCTCGCCGTCGGAAGCGAGCTTATCGCGGAACACGGCGCGGACTCGCTTATCGGGCGCACCGCCGCCGTTATGCTCGGCTCCACCGAGACGACGTTTTACACAATCGCGGTGTACTTCGGCGCGTCGGGCATACGCAAAACGCGGTACGCAATCCCCGCCGCGCTGCTCGCCGACCTCGCGGGCTTCGCCGGAGCCGCGTTTTTCACGCGTCTGCTGTTCGGGTGACGGCGCCGCCCGTAAAAAAGTGTTGACAACCGCGTCGCGGCGTGTTATTATACCAAAGCGTTTGCGCGAGCCGCGCAATCCGCCGGACGGTCCTCTGCCCGCAGATATTACGGTATGAACGTTACGATTAAGGCGAAAGCCGTCATTTTAGGAGAATCGCAATGGATCTCGTAAAGACGCTCGAAGAGCGTTATCTCAAAAAAGAGCTGCCGACGATGAACGTCGGGGACACCGTCCGCGTAACGGTGCGAATCAAAGAGGGCGCGCGCGAACGCAACCAGGCGTTCGAGGGTACAATCATCGCGAAGAAACACGGCGGAATCAGCGAGACGATTACCGTGCGCCGCATTTCGTACAATGTCGGCTGCGAAAAAGTTTTTCCGGTACACTCGCCGACTATCGTGTCGGTCGAAACCGTACGCCGCGGCAAAGTGCGCCGCGCGAAGCTTTACTATCTGCGCGGACGCGTCGGCAAGCGCGCGAAAGTCCGGGAGAGAATATAGCGCGAGGGCTGTTAATCAAATATTTACAAAAAAGGGGCGTTTGCCCCTTTTTTATGCGTTTGAAATAGTGTATAATGTAACAGATACGGATAACGCTCGCCGCGACCGCAGTCGCGTGCCCCGTGCGAGCTTTGCGAGCACGGAGCGCAGAGAGGGCTTTGCCCGAACAAGCGGTAATCCGTCGCAGACGGCACCGCGACCGCAGTCGCGTACCCAGTGCGAGCTTTGCGAGCACGGAGCGCAGAGAGGGCTTTGCCCGAACAAGCGGTAAATTAAGGAAGTGCAATTTTGCCTAAAAATCCTAACAATAACGAACGCGGGGACAATACGGAAATCATATTCGACCCCGTTACCGGCGGACTGTTCGAGCGCGTTTCTCACACGCCGGAGCCGGAGAATACCGGCGCGCCGGACGGCGGAGACGCGGGGATATACGGTTCCGTAGAATCAAAAGAGTACGTCGAGGCGTTGATTGAGAAAGCTCTGCGCGAGAGCGAAACGCCGCCGGAAGCCGAGACCGGAGAGGAAGCCGAGGCTGGCGAAAAGTCGTTCTTCAAAACAGAGGTGTTCGACTGGATTCAGTGCGTCGTGTTCGCCGTACTCGTGATTATTACGGTCAACTTCTTCCTGCTGCGTCAGATTTCGGTCGTAGGCGGCTCTATGTTTACGACGCTGCACGACGCGGACAGGATTATCGTAACGCCGCTCGTCACAAACCCGAAGCACGGCGACATAGTCATCATCGAGTCCGACAGGTTCGATACGCCGATAGTCAAGCGCGTCATCGCGACCGCGGGGCAAACGCTCGCCTACGACCGCGAGCTGCATTGCGTAATACTCGACGGAGTTCCGATTGACGAACCGTATATCAACGGCGAAATGCGGGACGACGCCTGGGGCGATTTCCTGTCCGAATACCCCGGTATCGCCGTCGGCAAGACGGTTACGGTGGACGCGGGCAAAATCTTCGTAATGGGAGACAACCGCAACGCCTCGACGGACAGCCGCGTCAGCTACGTCGGACAGATAGACACGCGGCTCGTAATCGGAAAGGTGCTGTTCGTACTGCTCCCCGGCGCGGACGAGAGCGGTCAGCGCGACTTTTCGCGAATCGGTATCGCGCGATGACGGAGCCGGTTAAAGTTCAGTGGTTTCCCGGGCATATGGCGAAAGCGAAGCGCGGCATAGCCGAAAGCCTGAAGCTCGTTGACGCGGCGGTCGAGATACTCGACGCGCGCTGTCCCGAAGCGTCGCGCAACGCGGACATACTCAAAACGCTCGGCGCGAAGCCGCGTCTTATAATACTGTCTCGCCGCGACCTCGCGGAACCGGCGAAAACCGAAGCCTGGGTCAGGCGGTACCGCGCCGCGGGCTACGCCGTAATCGAAGCCGACCTCAAAAGCGGACGCGGAACGGAGAAGTTCGCTCCCGCGGTGCGGGAGCTGCTGCGCGAAAAGCTCGAAAAGCTCGGCGCAAAGGGGCAGTCGGGACGCGTAATCCGCGTTATGGTAATCGGAATCCCGAACGTCGGGAAATCGACGTTCATCAACAGAATCGCGGGACGGCGCGCGGCGGCGAGCGCGGACAGACCGGGAGTTACGCGCGGCAAGCAGTGGATTACGGTGCCGGGCGGCATCGAACTGCTCGACACGCCGGGAGTTCTGCCGCCGAAAATCGAAAACCCGGAAGCGGGCGAATATCTCGCGTTTACCGGTGCGGTTCGCGACGAAATCCTCGATACGGAAGCACTCGGAACGCGCCTCGCGGCTAAGCTCGCGGAGAGTTATCCGGAGCTTCTCGCGGCGCGGTACAAGCTCGAACCCGCGGACGTTAAAGCGTCGGACGACCCGCTCGCGCTCATCGCGAGACGGCGCGGATTCATCGTCTCCGGCGGAGAGCTTGATATGCTACGCGCGGCGAACATACTGCTCGACGAATTCCGCGGCGGCGTTATCGGGCGCGTCACGCTCGAGTCCGCCGATGGCTGATTTGTCGTACGAGAACGAGTTGCGGAATCAGGGGTTCGCGCTCGTCGCCGGGGTTGACGAAGCCGGACGCGGTCCTCTCGCCGGGGACGTGTACGCCGCGGCGGTCATACTGCCGGACGGATGCGCAATCGCCGGACTGCGGGACTCCAAAAAGCTCACGGAAAAGCGGCGCGAAACGCTGTTCGGTATAGTACGGGAGACGGCTGCCGCTTACTGCGTCGCGTCGGCGACCGTCGAGGAGATTGAGACGCTCGGCATACTCGGCGCGACGCACCTCGCGATGAACCGCGCGGTCGCGGGGCTGTCCGCGCCGCCGGACGTCGCGATAGTGGACGGGAATCAGGGCGCGGGACTCGACTTCGCGCACCGGCTGCTCGTCGGGGGGGACGACCTGTCGCTGTCCGTCGCGGCGGCGAGCGTACTCGCTAAAGTGTCGCGCGACCGGTATATGCTGAAACTTGCGGAGCGTTACCCCGGATACGGTTTCGGGCGGCACAAGGGCTACGGCACGGCGGCGCACTACGCCGCGATACGGAGTCTCGGGGCTACGCCGGAGCACAGGACGCTGTTTCTCAGAAAGATGCACTGATACCGGGGGAATACTTATGGGCGGCAATATGCGCAACGCCGGCAATTTCGGAGAAATCGCGGCGAAAAACTACCTCACGGCGCACGGACTCGAGTTCGTCGAAATGGGCTACAACACGCGCTTCGGCGAGCTTGACCTCGTAATGCGCGACGGCGGCACGATAGTTTTCGCGGAGGTCAAGCTGCGCCGCGACAGACGATACGGCGAGGCGCGGGAGTTCATCTCGCCGTCAAAACAGCGAAAGCTCCGCGCGACGGCGCAAATCTGGCTCGCGGCGCACGACCCGGACGCGGTCTGCCGTTTCGACGCTGTTGAGGTATACGCGCCGGACGGCGTTAAAACCGAACGTCTCGAAATCATCCACCTGCCGGACGCGTTCTGACGGCGCGGCGGCTTGGGATACAGGGACGCGCGCTTTTTTGAAGCTTTTTTCCGGAAAAAAGCGCGTCCCCGCGTATATTATGGAGGTATCTATGTACTACACAAGCACGCGCGACAAGAACGTTAGGCTTTCCGACGCGGAAGCGATACTGAAAGGGCTGTCGGACGACGGCGGACTGCTCGTGCCGAGCGAGTTCCCGCGCTTTGCTACGGCGGACATTGAACTGCTCCGCAAAATGACGTATCCGCAGCGGGCGGCTTCGGTTATGGAGCTGTTTCTGCCGGACTTCACGCGGGACGAGCTTTACGGTATGGCAAAGGCGGCGTACGGCGCGGACAAGTGGGACGGCGGACTCGCCGCGCCGGTGCGGAAGCTCGACGGCGCCACATACGCGCTCGAGCTGTGGCACGGTCCGACGTGCGCGTTCAAAGATATTGCGCTGCAAATGCTGCCGCGTCTGCTGTCCGCGTCGCTCGGGAAAACCGGAGAGACGCGCGACGTGTGCATACTCGTCGCAACGTCCGGCGACACCGGCAAAGCCGCGCTCGAGGGTTTCCGCGACGTTCCGAGAGTCAAAATCGCGGTGTTTTTCCCGAGGGACGGCGTTTCGGACGTTCAGAAGCTGCAAATGACGACGCAGGAGGGCGGCAACGTCGGAGTCGCGTCCGTCGGGGGCAATTTCGACGACGCGCAGTCCGGGGTCAAGCGTATATTCTCCGACGCGGCGTTCCGCGCGGAACTGAACGCCGCGGGGCTTACGCTCTCGTCGGCTAACTCGATTAACTGGGGGCGGCTGCTGCCGCAGATTGCGTACTACTTCTCGGCGTACTGCGACCTCGTGAACGCGGGCGAGCTTGAAACCGGCGACCCGCTCGACTTCGTGGTGCCGACCGGCAACTTCGGTAATATTCTCGCCGGCTACTACGCGCGGAAAATGGGGCTTCCGATTTGGCGGCTTGTCTGCGCCTCGAACAAAAACGACGTGCTGACGGAGTTCATCAACACCGGACGCTACAACGCGAAGCGCGGGTTTTATGCCACAAGCTCGCCGAGTATGGACATACTCGTCTCGTCGAATCTCGAGCGGCTGCTGTTCGACCTGTCGGGCGAAGACGACGCGCTGATTTCCGGCTATATGAAGTCGCTCGCGGAATCGGGCGGGTATACGGTAAACGACGACCTGAAAGGGCATATCTCCGACCTGTTCACCGGCATTGCCTGCGACGAAGCGGAGACGTCGGCGCAAATCGCGGAGCTTCGTTCCCGCTTCGGCTATCTTGCCGACACGCATACGGCGGTCGGTTTCGGCGCGCTTAAGAAGCTCCGCGAAGCCGACGGAGCCGCCGCGCAGACGGTCGTCGTATCGACCGCGAGTCCGTACAAGTTCTGCGGAAGCGTAATCGAAGCTCTCGGCGGACAGCCGCGCGGCGACGGTTTCGAGCTGCTCGGAGAGCTTGAATCGCTCACCGGCACGGAAGCTCCGCGCCCTCTGCGCGGACTGCTCGGTAAAACCGCGCGCTTTGGCGACTGCGTTGCGAAAGACGAAATGGCGGACTGGGTGAAAAGTTTTCTCGGTATGTAAGCCGCGCTTAGCGCGGCTTTCGGGGATTGCGGCGGACGCGGCTCAGAGCGAAGCTGAATTGCCGCCGTTTGCCGCGAACGTCCCGCAGTAGGTTTCAACTTTCTTCGACGCGTCCGGAGCCTCGACAGAAATGTTCTCTGCCTTGCAGACGTCGCCGGGCGCGTGATACTTGCAGTTCTTCGCGTCACAAGTGACGTTCGTTTGCTGTGTGTCGTTCATTGAAAGCTCTCCTTCGCGGATTTTAACCGCGTCGGTAGTGTGTCCGGAACGCGTTCCGCTATCCGTACGAACCGGAGGTAGTTTTTGCTATGTCGCTTTACGCAATAGGGGACCTTCACCTGTCGCTCGGCGGCTCCAAACCGATGGACGTTTTCGGCGGAGCCTGGGACGGTTACGTCGAAAAGCTCAAACGCGGCTTCGAGGGCATTACGGACGACGACACGGTCGTCCTCTGCGGCGACCTGTCCTGGGGCGTGTCGCTCGCGGAGACGGCGGACGACTTCCGTTTTATCGACGCGCTGCCCGGCAGCAAGATATTCCTCAAGGGCAACCACGACTACTGGCACGAGACGGCGGCGAAGACGCGCGCGTTTTTCGCGTCAATCGGCGTACGCGACATACCGCTGCTGAACAACAATTCGTTCGACTACGGCGGCGTTAAGCTCTGCGGGACGCGCGGCTGGGTCTACGACGACGGCGTTGACGGCGGACACAACGCCAAAGTTTCGGCGCGGGAGGCGCAGCGGCTCGAAGCGTCACTGCGGTCGGCGGGAGACGCGGAGAAAATCTGCTTTTTCCACTATCCGCCGCGCTTCGGAAGCTACGTCTGCGAGGAAATCATCTCGCTTATGGTGCGGTACGGCGTACGCCGCTGTTTTTACGGGCATATTCACGGACGCGGTCACGCGAACGCGTTTCAGGGCGTGTCCCGCGGAATCGAGTACGCTATGGTGTCGGCGGACTGGCTCGGCTTCCGCCCGAGAAAAGTGCTTTAATCGCGTAAAACCGACTATTGCATTAGTCGGAATTATCTGTTATAATACAGTAATCAAAAAAATTCCGTATAAAATTACCGTTAAAAACAAACCGCGGAGGAGAAAGAAATTGAACGTAAAATCATTTGAGCAAAAGGAAAACAACCAGGCGGAGCTTGTAGTCGAAATCGAGACGGCGGCGTTTAACGCCGCGGTTGACGCGGTGTACAAAAAATCGCGCGGCAGCATCTCGGTTCCCGGCTTCCGTAAGGGCAAGGCTCCGCGCAAAATCATCGAGAACCTGTACGGCAAGAACGTGTTCTACAGCGACGCGCTCGACGAGGCGGCTCCCGCCGCGTGGGATTTCGCGACGAAAGAGCGCGACGAAAAAATGGTCGGTTATCCGTCGATTGAGGACGTAAATGTGAACGAAGACCTCTCGGCTGAAATCACGTTTGTCGTAGACCTGTACCCCGAAGTCAAGGTCGGGAAGTACAAGGGGCTGTCCGCGCCGCGTCCGCACGACGACGTGTCCGAAGACGACGTCACCGCGGAGATTGACGCGCTCAGAAACCGCAACGCGTCAGTCGAAAAGACAGAGCGTCCCGCGGAAAAGGGGGACACGGTCGTCATCGACTACGACGGCTATCTTGACGGCGTACCGTTCGACGGCGGACACGGCGAGGCGCACGAGCTGACGCTCGGGTCGAACTCGTTCATTGTCGGTTTCGAGGAGAAACTCGCCGGAATCTCCGCCGGAGAGGAGCGCGACCTCGACCTCAAATTTCCGGACGCGTATCACGCGGAGGAACTTGCGGGCAAAGACGTCGTGTTTCACGTCAAAGCGAACGAGGTTCGCGCGAAGCTGCTGCCGGAGCTTGACGATGAGTTCGCGAAGGACGTTTCGGAGTTCGACACGCTCGGCGAGTACAGGGCCGACGTGCGCGCGAAACTTCAGAAAGAGCGCACGGCGCAGGCGGATTCCGCTTTTGAGAGCGAGCTGCTCGACATTGTTTCCGACGGCACAGAGGTTGAAATCCCGGACAGTATGATCCGCGAGGAGACCGACCGTCAGCTTCAGAGAATGTCGGCTCAGCTCACGCAGTACGGAATCACGATGCAGCAGTACCTGCAAATGTCCGGCTCGGGCGAGGGCGCGGTGCGCGATTCGCTTAAGCCGCAGGCGGAAAAGCAGACGAAAATAACGCTCGCGCTCTCCGAAATCGCGCGGCTCGAGGGTATCGAGCCGACCGACGACGAGATTGACGCGCTCTACGCCGAGACGGCGGAGCGTTACGGCACGGAGATTGAGGAGGTTCGCGAGTCCGTCGGGCGCGACAACGTCATTCAGGATTTGAAACTGCGCGGCGCGATTAAGCTGATCCGCGAGTCCGCGACGGCGACTGAGCCGCACGACCACGACCACAGCGGTCACGACCACAGCGACCACGATCACGGAGACCACGAACACGAGGAAGCTCCGAAAAAGAAAGCGAGCAAGCCGCGTACGAAAAAGCCCGCGGAACCTAAGGTTTCCGCGGAGACTCCGGTCGCCGCGGAAGAGCCGGCAGCCGAAAAACCGGCGGAGAAGCCGAAGCGCGCGCCGCGCAAAAAAGCGGAGAGCGCGGAATAATTGCGCCGCGTTGCGGATAGTATCAAAAAGTAAAATTTACGGAGGAAATATAAAATGAGTTTAGTGCCTTATGTAGTGGAGCAGACCGCGCGCGGCGAACGCAGCTACGACATTTTTTCGCGGCTTCTGAACGACCGCATCGTATTCCTCGGCGAGGAAGTCAACGAGACGACCGCGTCGCTTGTCGTCGCGCAGCTTCTGTTTCTCGAAGCGCAGGACCCCGACAAGGACATTCAGTTTTACATCACCTCGCCGGGCGGCAGCGTAACGGCGGGCTTCGCGATTTACGACACAATGCAGTACGTCAAGCCGGACGTTTCGACGATTTGCATCGGTATGGCGGCGAGTATGGGCGCGTTTCTGCTGTCCGCCGGGGCGAAGGGCAAGCGGTACAGCCTGCCGAACGCCGAGATTATGATTCACCAGCCGTCCGGCGGGTATCAGGGTCAGGCGACGGACATTCAGATTCACGCGGAGAATATCCTCAAAATCAAAACGCGGCTGAACACGATTCTCGCGGAGAACACCGGAAAGCCGCTCGAAATCGTCAAAGAAGCGACGGAGCGCGACAACTTTCTCACGGCGGAGGAAGCCCGCGACTTCGGCATAATCGACAGCATTATAGCGAAGCATTAGCCGCTTGCTATGTTAGCCGCTTGGTCGGGCGAAGCCCTCTCTGCGCTCAATATTTTTCGCACTCTGCGGAGTGCTCAAAAACGCCGCTGCCGTTCCGTACGGCTCGCAAGCTCGCTGACGGAACGTTACTCGCGGCGGAGCCGTCTGCTACGGCTCTCC
>JAITNK010000157.1 GCA_031290515.1 Oscillospiraceae bacterium | reverse complement strand
CGCGGTGCAAAGAGGGGGCGGCTCAAACGCCGCTCGCCCCCTCTCTGCACTCTCCCCTTGGCTTAGGGAACGCAAGTCGCGCTCACGCTGTTCGCGCAGGGTCGTATCGCAGCGAAGCCGCACTGTGCGCGGCGCAGTTGAAGACTGTGAGCGCACGGTAGTTCGAGGGGACGGCATTTCGGCACAGGCGCGTCACGCACCGCCGTTGTACCGAAACTTTGAGCGACGGGAGGGCTTGCCCGACCAAGCGGCTGATAAAGGAGGTAATTTATGAGCGACGACGACGAAAAAGAAGAATACTCCGAGCTGTCCGCGCCGTTCTACGAGCCGGACGAGTTCCTCTTCGGCGGCGTGCCCGAACCGACGCCGGACGGGGGAGCCGCGGACGCGTCCGAACCCGGCGGTTCCGCGGAGCCGGACGGCGACGGCGAGCCGTACCGCGCGCGCCCGCTGTCCCGCCGCCGCGAAAAGCGTACCGGCTGCTTCGGCGGTATTATATTCGGGCTGTTCGTGATTTGCGTAAGCGCGGCTCTCGCCTGCGTACTGTGGGTCGTCGCGTCGGACTTTCTCGGCTTCGGCGCGGAATCGCGCGAGGAGGAAGTCGTCATTCCGCGCGGGTTCACGCTTGAGGAAGTCGCCGATATTCTCAAAGACCACGGGCTTGTCGGGTACCGCGGACTGTTCCTTGCTTACGCGAAAAACTCTTCCAGCGCAAAGTCAATCGTCGCCGGAACGTATATACTGAACGCCGAGTACGACTACCGCGCGCTCATCGCGGGTATGACCCAGAAAGGCGCGGCGCGGCAGGCGAAAGACATTATGTTCCGCGAGGGCATTACGATGGCGGAGATGTTCGCGCTGCTCGAGCAGAACGCGATTTGCTACGCCGACGATATGTGGGAAGTCGTCGCGGAACAGGATTTCGATTATGAATTTCTCGCGGACGCGCCGCCGCTCGGCAACCGCTACCGGCTCGAGGGCTACCTGTTCCCGGACACATATACGTTCTGGGTCAACGACACGCCGCTGCGGGTTTTGACGAAAATGCTCGACAACTTCAACGCCAAGTTCAAGTCCGGATACTACGACCGCGCCGAAGAGCTTAAACTTACGCCGGCGGAGGTCGTAATCGTCGCGTCAATGATAGAGCGCGAAGCGGGGACGGACGCGGACCGCCCGCTCATCGCGTCGGTAATCTACAACCGGCTCGCGTCCGCCGCGTTCCCGCACCTCGAAATCGACGCAACGATTTGGTACGGCGCGGCGCGACTCGGCGTGCCGTTCTCAATCGACCTCGACAGTCCGTATAACTCGTACCGCAATGAGGGACTGCCGCCGGGACCGATTTCAAGTCCGGGCGCGGCTTCAATTGAGGCTGCGCTTAACCCCGCATCGACCGGGTATTATTTCTACGCGCTGCACAAGGACGGCTCGCACCGCTTCTTCAAGACCGCGGCGGAACATTCCGCGTTCGTCCGCAGCGACGAGTACGGCGGGTAGCCGTACTCGCCTGCCGCCTACAGCTCTTTCTTTATCTTCTTAATCGCGTTCTTCTCAAGCCGCGAGACCTGCGCCTGCGAGATTCCGACCTCGCCCGCGACCTCCGTCTGCGTCTTGCCGTAGTAAAACCGCAGCGCGAGAATGTGCCGCTCGCGGTCGCCGAGACTTCCGATTGCGTCGCCGAGCGCGATTTGCTCGAGCCAGTGCTCGTCCGTATTTTTCGTGTCGCGCACCTGATCGACGACGGAAATGCTCTCCCCGGACTCGGAATACACCGGCTCGTACAGCGAAACCGGGTCGGCGATCGAGTCGAGCGCGAACACGACCTCCTCGCGCGGGACTCCGATTGCGGCGGCGACCTGCTCGACCGTCGGCTCGCTCTGGTTCTCGGCGCGGAGCTTTTCCCTCGCCTGAAGCGCGCGGTACGCCGTGTCGCGCATACTGCGGGTGACGCGGATTGCCGAATTGTCGCGCAGATAGCGGCGCACCTCGCCGATAATCATCGGTACGCCGTAAGTCGAAAAGCGCAGACCGAGCGACGTGTCGAAGTTGTCGATTGCTTTCATAAGCCCGATACAGCCGACCTGAAACAGGTCGTCGGCATACTCGCCGCGGTTCATAAACCGCTGTATTACGGACAGCACGAGCCGCAGATTGCCGTTTATAAGTTCCTCGCGCGCCGCCGCGTCGCCGCCGTGCGCGAGCGCGAGCAGCCTGTCGGTTTCGTCCGGCTTCAGTACCGGCAGCCGCGCCGTGTTGACCCCGCAGATTTCGACCTTGTTCATTGTCAGACTCCTTATGCCGCCTGCCGGGCGAAGCCCGGTTTCTTGCGGTCGTCTGACAGTATTTCCCGACGCGCGGGGATTGATACATTACCGTTTGCCGTGGCGAGAGCGGCTGCGCACAGCCGAAACAAGTGAAACCTTTACAATTGACTACTCAAAAGTTGTGTGCTATAATATGCGTTACAGCTAAAAACGTATGCGGTCAGCTCCGCCGCGTGGCGGCTTGCGAGCGGCGCGACTGCGGTCGCGGGGTTGGGGTTTCGCACTCCGCGGAGTGCGGTACGTTTCGCCGCGC
>JAITNK010000156.1 GCA_031290515.1 Oscillospiraceae bacterium | reverse complement strand
ATCCCTACTCCTTTACCGCCGTCAGCGAACAGATTTTCACGCCGGACGCGATAAACTTCGTCTCATAGTCCGTCGCAGCCGTCGCCGCGCCGTCCGCGTGCAGGTCGCGCGTCACGCCGGAAAGCGCGAATCCGCAGGCGGGAAACGTCTCGAGCGAGTACCCGAACAGCGGGACGTTGTCCGTCCTGAAGCGTATCTCGCCGCCCGGCGCGAGTATGTCGCGGTACATCGCGAGGTACCCGGGCGACGTGAGCCGCCGCTTCTCGTGACGCGCCTTGTGCCACGGGTCGGGGAAATTTATATATATGCGCGGGATTTCGGCTTCGGCGAAATATTCGCGCAGACGGTTCGCGTCGCCGCGGATAAACCGCACGTTCGGGATTCCCGCCGCGATAACGCGCTCCGCCGCGACGACCGCCGCCTCCGGCACGCGCTCAATCGCTACAAGCAGCGCGTCCGGGTTCGCCGCCGCGGTCTCTGCGGTGAATTTGCCCTTGCCGCAGCCGATTTCTATGTGCGCCTCTGCGTAGTCGCCGAACGCCGCGCGCCAGCGTCCGCGCTGCTCCTCCGGAGTTGCGGCGAACACGGACCCGGCGGCTTCGAGGCGCGCGCCGAGATTCGGTTTTTTGCGCATTCTCATACGGTTTCTGCGATTTTGCGGCTCCTCCGGCGCGTTATCAGCGCAACGACCGCCGCAAATACGACCGCAAGCACGGACGTGAACAGGAACCGGCTCGCCGTCGAGTCGCCGAACAGCTTTTCCGTGACCCGCGTGATTATGACCGGGGTCAGGAATCCGCCGAGGCTCGGCGCGACGGACTGCGAAATCCCGGACGCGAGCGACGAATTCGACTCGTCGGTGTAGCCCGAGACGGCGAACACGGTGCGCGGCGCGAGCAGTGACATACTCGTTCCGACGATGAACACGCTTACGAACGCGACCGGAACGGACTGCGGCGCGGCTCCGAGCAGCGCGAAACCGAGCGCGAGCAGTCCGCAGCCGAGCACCATTATGTAGTCGCCGAGCTTCGGCGACAGTTTGCCGAAAACGAGTCCCGCAATCGCGCCGCCGCCCATCTGCACGGCGACGGCGGCGCCCGCGAGCGCGGGATTGTCCGCGTTCGCCTGCGCGAGGTGCGTCGAGATGTTCATTCCGGACGTTGTGAACAGCATAAAAAATACGAACAGCACGGCGGAGTAGTAGTACACGTCTCCGGGCAGTTTTGACGCTTTCGTCCCCGCCGCCTTTTTCGGCGCGGGTCGCTTCGGCACGGCGAAGTACGCGAATACCGCGATCGGAATCCCGAGCAGCAGTACGAAGTATCCGCCGTACCACACCCGCGCCGCGAGCGCGCCGCCGACGAGCGACAGCAAAAATCCTCCGCTCGACACAAACGCGGTCTGAAACCCGGCGATTTTCTCGCGCTCTCCGGCGTTGAAGCTGTCAAACATAACGCTCGTCGTATTGACGATGAACGAGCCGATTGAAATCCCGAGTATCACGGACAGCAGGCGCAGCTGCCAGAACTCGTTGTGCAGGACGAGCGCGCAGGCGGCGGTCGCCCCGAGTCCGAAAAGCCCGCCGATTATCGCGCCGCGCTTCGTGATGATTCCGCGCCCGATGAAAAACGCGGTCAGAAGTCCCGCCGCGGGAATGAAAATGTTGACGAGCGCGAACGCGTCCTGAACCTCCGCAAGACTTCGGTTCCAGGACGTGGTTTTCACAATCGTCTCAATCGCGGGCGTTAACGCCTGCTGCGGCATCTGCACCGCCGCGATCATCAGTATCGTTATGAGCAGCAGTTTTTTCTCGCGGTTCAGTTTCATACGTTTATATTGCTCCACAGAATTTTTTATTCTCACGGCATTATAGAACAGAAAATCGGAAAACACAAGCAAAACCGAATATTTTTTTGTTGACGTTTTGCTAAAATAGTGTTATCATTATTTAATTATCCGGTAAATCCGGAAAACCAACACGATGGGAGCGGCAAATGTTCTACAGTATCCTGTATCCAAACAAGGAGACGGCGGACTCCGCGGTGTACACGTCCACCGAGTGCCTGACTGACCTCGGTCTCACCTCCGTATTCGATTACATATTCAAATCGAAAATCGCGTACCAGGTGGAGCCGTTTTATTTCACGACGCTCACCGACCCCGGCTCCGTCAAGTACCGTCAGGCGGTGCTGCAAGACCTCGAAAACCCGGTCTTTAACGGCGCGGTCACGGGGTTTTCCGCGCTTATCTACGCGCAGGACGCGGCTCTCAAAAGCGTCCGGAACGAGCTTGAGTCCAACGAACGCTGGCGCAACAACTATCTCACCAAGGGACAGCTTTTGCAGGCCGCCGAAAACTACTGCGCGGCGATTGACGGCTTCTCGCAGCAGCTCGACAAGCTCGATTTCAAGTCGGAGGGGCTTTCGAGCTTCCGCGACTATCTCGCGGCGTACGTTAAGAGCGACGCGTTCGCCGGGCTGATTTCCCACGCGAAGCGCATACGCGCCGGTCTGTCCGAAGTCGAGTACTCTATGTACATCAAGGACTGGACTATCCGCGTCCGCAAGTATGACGGCGAGCCGGACTATTCAAACGACATAGAGGGTCTGTTCGACAAATTCCGCATCGGCGACGGCGAAAAGACGTTCCGCAAGCTCTCCGAAGACCCGGTAGATATAAAAATCGAGACTAAGGTTCTCGAGCTTGTCGCGGGAATATACAAGGAACTTTTCTCCGACCTCGACAACTTCTGCGTCAAATACTACGGCTTCGTTGACGAACCGCTGTACCGCTTCTCGCGCGAGATTCAGTTTTATCTCGCCTGGCTGGAGCTTATCGCCCCCCTGCGGGAGTACGGACTGCCGTTCTGCTATCCGGAGCTTGCCGTCGCGCAGGACGACGTTTTCTCGCGCGAGGGGTTTGACGTCGCGCTCGCCTACAAACGGCGCGGCGACGGAATAGTGACGAACGATTTCGAGCTGACTTCCCCCGAGCATATGATAGTCCTCACGGGACCGAACCAGGGCGGCAAGACTACGTTTACGCGCGCGTTCGGTCAGATGCACTATCTCGCCGCGCTCGGGCTGTCCGTTCCCGGACGGAGCGCGTCGATGTTCCTGTTCGACAAGATTCTGACGCACTTCGGGCGCGAGGAGGATTTGAACGCGCAGAGCGGTCAGCTCAAAAGCGACCTGCGCCGGCTTAAAGCCATATTCGACACGGCGACCGACAAGAGCGTCGTGCTTATCAACGAAATCTTCTCGTCCACCACGATTTCGGACGCGGTTCTGCTCGGCAAAAAGATGATTGACGGGCTTATCAGGCTGAACTGCCACGGCATCGTCGTCACATTTCTCGACGAGCTGGCGGTCAGCGACCCGGCAATCGTCTCGATGATGAGCCTTGTCAATCCCGACGAACCCGGCAAGCGCACGTTTAAGATTGTGCGGAAACCGCCGGACGGTCTCGCTTACGCGATTTATATCGCTTCGAGGCACGGACTTACTTACGACCAGCTGCACGAGCGGCTCATCGGCGGGGAGGCGGCGGTATGAACGTAAATCTGATGTTCCGCGACCGCAACGTCGAATTCGGCGTTCTCGGCACGTTCGGCAAGGAGCTGCTGCTCGCGGATCTGGAACTTCCGCGGATTCTGAAAGCAATGTCCGCGGGCGACGAAACTATTTACTCCGCGTGCGAAACCGCGCTGTTCCAGCCGCTTACCGACATTGCTCGGATTAAGTACAGGCAGGACATTCTCGCCGACGCGCGGCGCAGCCCGGAGGTCGTACGCGCGCTGTACTCCGTCGTCGTGGACGCGACGACGTCGCAGAACCACTCGTTCCGCGCGTTCTCGACCACGGCTTCCTCGTCGCTGTACCGCTCCGCGCTCGACTTCCTGTCAGACTTCATCAACGGGCTTTTCGCGCTGCGGCAAATCGCGGACAAGAGCGGCAAGGGCTTTACTTCCGAGGGGCTGCGCAACCTGTTTGACCTGTTTCAGCGCGAGATGGACGACGCGTACTTCAAGAAAGTGCGCGAAAAACTGCGCGAACTTCAGGACGCGGGCGACGAGACGTATTTCTCCGCAAAGCTCGGTCACTATTTGCAGGGCGTGAACTATGTGTTCCGCAAAACCGACCGCCACGCGAAGCGCGCCTGGCGCACCGCGGCGTCGTACACAATCCCCGACAAAGAGGAACAGACCGGGCAGCGCGATTTCAGCAGCCGCTCCGACCGTGCGCTGAACGAGGTCGCGAACACGCTCGCGGCGGCGGCGAAAAGTCTCGACAGCTTTTACACGCTGCTCCGCAACGAGCTTGCTTTCTATATCGGCTGCCTGAACCTTGAGGACGCGCTCGCCGCGGAGAATAAGCCCGTGTGTATGCCGGAACTGCTTCCGATGCCGGGCTTCGAGCGTTACGGCAGACAGCTCTATGACGTGAGTCTCGTGCTTACGAAAAAGACGACTGTCGTCGCCGGCGACTTCGACTCTCACGGCAGACCGCTTATGATAATCACCGGCGCGAATCAGGGCGGCAAGAGCACGTTTCTCCGCAGTATCGGACAGGCGCAGATTATGGCGCAGGCGGGTATGATTGTCGGCGGGGAGGTGTGCCGCTTCCCGATTCGCTCCGGACTGTTCACGCACTTCAAGCGCGAGGAGGACTCGCGTATGAAGTCCGGCAAGCTCGACGAGGAGCTTACGCGGCTCGCCCGCGCGCTCGAGTTCATCAAGCCCGGCGCGGTCGTGATGTTCAACGAATCTTTCGCCTCGACGAACGAGCGCGAGGGCAGCGAAATACTGCGCCAGATAACGCGGGCGTTCCGCGAAATCGGCGTTGAAATCTTCTCCGTCACACATCTTTACGCGTATTCCGAGTCGTATATGTCGAACCCGGAGACACTCTACCTCCGCGCGCAGCGTCTCGAAAGCGGCGAGCGCACGTTCCTGATTGAGGAGGGGCTGCCTCAAGTCACCGCGTACGGCGAGGACCTGTACAACGAAATCTTCGGCGAAAAGGCATAGCGGTCTAATACCAACCGGAGCGGCTGTAAAGCCGCTCCGGTTTTTTGCGTTTGCGCAAACGGTTACAGCAGCGCAATTGTTTGTTACTAAATTGTTGTTAAATTGTCATACCTTTTTGTCGTTTACTCTAAATCCGTCTGCTATAATATAGGCGCACAAGGTAAATATGATAAAAGGAGGACTTCGCAAGTGCAAGATAATAGCAGTCCGCCCGGACACACAGCCGCCTGACCGCGAAGCGCGCCGGGCGGGGTACAAATGAGACCCTGACATAACAAAAAAGGAAGAAAAACAAAAAATTATCATAAATGAGTACCAAACAAGTATTTTGTTCCATTTTATTTCGTGTTATAATCTTTTTATTAGCACGAAAGGAGGACTTCGCAAGTGCAGGATAATAGCAGTCCGCCCGGACACACAGCCGCCTGACCGCGAAGCGCGCCGGGCGGGGTACAAATGAGACCCTGACATAGCAAAGACCTCAAATAAAACGACTGTATCAGTCAACTGTAGCAGTCAAAAGGAGAAAAACAATGAATATGCTTGAGGGATACCGTTACCCAACTTCAACTATCATTGACGGTCGGGTTCTGCCGAAAGGCGCGCAGTATCAGCACTTGTTCGACAGCGAGGGAAACAAGCGGGCTTCCGTGTATACGCTTCCGATGTGGCAGGATTTCAAGCAGACCTACGTACCACCCGGAAGCCCTACGGGCGTCGAGGACTACTTCGACGTCAGCGGAGAATTGCGCGGTTTCTCGGTGCCGGAGGGTATGTATCTGCAAGGATTCGGCGGGAAATATGTGTGGTGGAAAATCAAGCCCGAGGAATTCGCGGCGGGCGCACAGGTACACTTGAAGTTCTCCGAGGAAAGATGGAGACCGGATATGGTTTTCGACGGCGAGTACGACCGGGTAATCGACCTGCCGGCAGCGGAGGGTATGCTGTTTTTCGACAGGTATGTAGGTTACGCTGTGTTCCTCACGGCGGATGAATCTGCCGGCTAACCCATATATACAACGCCGCCCGCCGTAAAGGCGGGCGGCGTCGCGTTTCACCAGTATCTGCGCTTCCTGCTGCCGGAGCCGCCGTGATGAAAGTCGTCCGGCGCGTCCACGAGGATTATGTCGTCGCCGACGCGCTTTATGCACTCCCACGGTATCACATAGTCGTCGCCGCGCCCGAAAAGTCCGAGAAACCGGCAGGCTCCGGGTACGATAAGCGCGACTATCCTGCCCGAGTTCAGCTCGAAGAGCGCGTCCGTGACGCAGCCGAGCCTCATTCCCGTGTTGACGTTTATGACCTCTTTGTAACGCAGGTCGGTGATTCTGCAATGCAGACTGTTTTCAAAGCGTTCGGACATAATTCTCACCCCGGAAAAGTTTATGCGATTTCGCTTGACAAAATGCCGCGTATGAGTTATTATGGCGTAGCTGTTAAGTATAAATACTTGGTAAGGCGGTTTTGCCTGATGCCGCGGGACACATTCGACAAAGTAAAAACCTCCGCGCTGTATGACGTTTTCGGCGGCACGCTGACCGCGAAGCAGCGCGAGTTCCTCGAGCTGTACTGCTTCGACGATTTGAGTCTGTCGGAAATCGCGGAAAACGCGTCCATTACCGCGTCCGGCGCGCACGACATTGTCTCCCGCGCGACCGCGAAGCTCCGCCGGCTCGAGCGCGAAACCGGAGTCGCCGAAAAACTCGGACGGCTCCGCTCCGGACTCGCGGACGCGGCGGCGTTGGCGGACGGACTTCCGGATTCACGGGAGCGCGGGCTTTTAATAAAACTTTTAAGCGAGGTTTCAGATGGCGTTTGACAGTCTGTCCGAAAAACTCGGAAACGTATTCAAAAAGCTGCGCGGCAAGGGTCGGCTGTCCGACGCGGACGTAAAAGACGCGATGCGCGAGGTGAGGCTCGCCCTGCTTGAGGCGGACGTTTCGTTCAAGGTCGTCCGCGACTTCGTCGCGAAAGTCACCGAACGTCTCGAGGGAGAGAACGTCCGCGACGCGCTCTCCCCCGCGCAGACGATAATCAAAATCGTCAACGAGGAACTGTGCGCGCTTATGGGCGGCTCCAACGCGAAACTGAACCTCTCGGCGCAGCCCGCCGTCGTTATGCTCGTCGGACTTCAGGGCGCGGGCAAGACGACGAACGGCGCGAAGCTCGCCGCGCTCGTCAGAAAGCAGAACGGCAAGCGTCCGCTGCTTGCCGCCTGCGACATTTACCGTCCGGCGGCGATTTCGCAGCTTCAGACGGTCGGCAAACAGCTCGATATTCCGGTGTTTGAAATGGGTACGGAGAACCCGGTCACAATCGCGAAAGAGGCTCTGGCTCACGCGAAACGGCACGGCAACGACGTTGTGTTTCTCGACACGGCGGGTCGCCTGCACATTGACGCGGAGCTTATGAACGAGCTTCGCGAGATTAAGGCTGCGGTGAACCCCGGCGAGATTCTGCTCGTCGTGGACGCGATGACCGGACAGGACGCGGTCATCGCCGCGGAGGAGTTCGACAAGGCTCTCGGTATCGACGGCGTTATGCTCACGAAGCTCGACGGCGACGCGCGCGGCGGCGCGGCTCTCTCCGTCCGCGCGGTCACGGGGAAGCCGATAAAGTTCGCGGGAACCGGCGAAAAGCTCGACCAGATTGAAGCGTTTCACCCCGACCGTATGGCGGGCCGCATCCTCGGAATGGGCGACATTCTGACGCTTATCGAAAAGGCGGAGCAGCAGTTCGACGACAAGAAAGCCCGCGAAACGGCTGAAAAACTCGCGAAAAACAAGTTTACGCTTCAGGATTACTACGAGCAGATCGGACAGCTACGCCAGATGGGCGGGCTCGACCAGATTGCCGGAATGATTCCGGGTATGGACGCGAAGGCACTCTCGGGCGCGCAGCTTGACGAGCGCGTTATGACAAAAACCGAGGCGATTATCCTCTCGATGACGCGGCGCGAGCGGGACGACCCGTCGGTGCTGAACTCGTCGCGCAAGCGCAGAATCGCGCTCGGCTCCGGCACGGAGGTTGTGGACGTCAACCGTCTGCTGAAGCAGTACGACTCGATGAAGCAGATGACAAAAATGCTCTCCAAAGGCAAACTTCCCGGCGCGCTCGGCGGCAAAAAGAACCGGCGCGGCGGCGGTCTGTTCGGCTTTTAGGCACTCTTCCGCGTGTTACGGCGCAATGCCGTTCACATATAAAAACAACAAAAACCAAGGAGTAACAAGACAAATGGTAAAGATCAGACTTCGCAGAATGGGCGCGAAAAAGGCACCGTTTTACCGGGTGGTCGTCGCCGATTCCCACTTCCCGCGCGACGGACGCTTCATCGAGGAAATCGGAACTTACAACCCGATCCCCAACCCCGCAGAGATTAAAATCAACCTCGACCGCGCGAATCACTGGATTAAGAACGGCGCGCAGCCGACGGACACCGTCCGGCACCTGCTGAAAAACGCCGCCGCCAGGGCCGCCGCCGCAAAAACCGAGGCTCCGGCGGTCAAAGCCCCTCCGGTCGAAGCCGCCGCCGCGGAAGCTCCGTCAGCCGAGTCCGAAGCCGTGACGGCAGCCGAATAAATGGTCGAACTTCTGACTTACATCGCGCGGAATCTCGTCGATAACCCCGACGAGGTTTCCGTCGCCGAGCGGACCGAAAACGGAGAGACCGTGCTTGAACTGCGCGTCGCGAAGTCCGATATGGGCAAGGTCATCGGGCGCGGCGGGCGCATCGCGCGCGAAATCCGCATACTGGTTCGCGCCGCCGGGCAACGGCGGGGTCAGCGCGTCACGGTCGATATTCTTGACTGACGGCGGGCTTATTCCGCTCGGCAAAATCGTTAATACGCACGGAGTCCGCGGCGAGGTGAAACTCCTTCCGGCGACGGACACTCCGGATTTTGTCTTGCGCTTTCGGCGCGTATTTGCCGGGGCGCGGGAGTATTCCGTCCTCGGCGCGCGGGTACACGGCGGCGCGGTGCTGCTCCGGCTTGAGGGCGTGGACGACTTTGAGACGGCGACGGCTCTGCGCGGACTCGAGCTGTCCGCGCCGGAGACGGACGCGGGTCTCGAGCCGGGCGTGTACTTCGTGCGGGACATTATCGGGCTTCGCGCCGTGGACGACGATACGGGCGAAGCTCTCGGCGTCGTCGCCGACAGGTTCGAGCTGCCGCCGCACGGAGTGTACGTCGTCGCGGGCGCGCGCGAGATTCTCATACCCGCGGTGCCGGAGTTCGTCAGGAAAATCGACGTCGAGGCGGGCGAAGTGCGGTTTCATATTATCGAGGGATTATAATGCGCCGAATACGCGAAAAAAAACAAATTTTTTTCGCGTATCCGCTTGACCCCCCCCCCCCCCTGGCGTGTTATAATGTTCCGCGCGTACAGCCGCGGGTGCGGCGAGTCTGCGCGAAGCGTCTCCGCCGACCGCAGCCGGCAAAACCCGAACCCGCTGCCGGAGGCGGCTGAAAAGGAGTATGTTTTTATGCTTAACATCTCACATCTGACGAAGACTTTCGGCGACAAGAAAGCCGTTGACGATCTGTCGCTCCGTATCGCGCCGGGCGAAATCTGCGGCTTCATCGGTCACAACGGCGCGGGCAAGACGACGACTATCAAGTCCGTCTGCGGACTGCTGCAATTCGACGGCGGCGAGATTACGGTGGACGGACTACCTGTCAAAACGCGCGCTATCGACGTGAAGCGCGTCATCGCCTACATACCCGACAATCCGGATTTGTACGAGTTTATGACCGCGGTGAAGTTCCTCAATTTCGTCGCGGACGTTTACGGCGTGGGCGCGAAGCTCCGTGAGGAGCGGATAAACAAGTACGCCGAGATTTTCGAGATTAAGTCCGACCTCGCGCAGCCGACCTCCGCGTTTTCGCACGGTATGAAGCAGAAACTCGCGCTTATCGCCGCGCTGCTTCACGACCCGAAACTGATTATTATGGACGAACCGTTCGTCGGTCTCGACCCGAAAGCGTCGCAGACGGTGAAGCGGATTATGCGCGAGCGGTGCGACAACGGCGGCGCGATATTCTTCTCGACGCACGTCCTCGAGGTCGCCGAAAAGCTTTGCGACAACGTCGCGATTATCTCTCACGGAAAGCTCGCCGCGTTCGGCAGTATGGACTCCGTGCGCGGCAATTCATCGCTCGAGTCCGTGTTCTTCGAGCTGGAGGAGGGAGCGAAATGACCGACGCACTCGTCAAAGTAAATCTGCAAATGCTGCTCTCCTCGGTTCTGAGGCGCGGCTCGACCAGGTCGGGCGCGCCGAAGCGGCGCAGCCCGGCGGTCGCGGTGCTGCTCGGGTTCTTCGGGCTGTTTATGCTCGCGGACTTCGCGTTTCTGTTCGTTATGACTTTCGACGGTATGTGTACTGCATTTTTTGAAGCGGGCATCGGCTGGTTTTACTTCGGTATGGAGGCGATGTTCGTCTTCGGGCTGTGCGTCATAACGAGCATTTTCCACGCGCAGTCCGCCGTGTTCAACGCAAAGGATAACGACCTGCTGCTCGCTATGCCTATCCGCGCTTCGAGCATACTGACCGCGCGCATTATAACTATGCTCATACCCGAGTATCTGTTTGAGGCGGTAATCGGGCTTCCCGCGCTCGGCGTGTGGCTTTACCACGGTTACGGAAGCGTCGCGGGCGTTGTGTTTTTCGCGCTCGGCTTCCTCGTGATTCCGCTGCTCGCGCTGACCGTAGCTTGTCTGCTCGCCTGGATTCTGACGCTCGCGACCTTGCGTATGCGCCGGAAAAACATTGTCACGCTTGTGATTTCGGTCGCGTTTTTCATCGGCTATATGTATCTCGCGATGAATATGCAGTCGCTTCTGGGACAGCTCGCTGCGAACGGAGGAACGCTCGCGCACAAGTTTCAGTCGTATGTGCTGCCGGTGTACTACTACGGCGTCGCGGTGGCGGAGCAGAGCGTCGTCCGGTTCCTCGGCTTCCTCGCGATGACGGCAGTGCCGTTCGTTATCCTGATTTACCTGCTTTCAATCAGATTCATCGCTATTGTGACGACGAAGCGCGGCGCGAAAAAAACTGTTTACCGCGAGAAACCTATGAAGAGCGCGGGGATTTCCTCCGCACTCTTTCGCCGCGAGTTCTCGCACTACGCCTCGAACCCGATGTACATTCTCAATATGTCGATAGGAAGCGTAATGGCGGTGATTGCGGCGGTCGCGTTCGTCATAAAGCGCAACGATTTTATCGCCGCGCTCGGCATTTACGGGCAGATGATGTCCGGGCTTACGCCGCCCCTCGTGCTCACGCTTATTATACTCTTCTGCTGCAGTTCGAGTACCTGCTCGGGTTCGCTCGTCTCGGTCGAGGGCAAGAGCCTGTGGCTTATCCGAAGTATGCCGGTCTCCGGGTGGGACGCGCTGAAAGCGAAAGCGAACCTGCACCTCGCCATCTGCGGGCTTCCGGTCGCAATCGCGGGGGTCATCTGCGTTTTCGGGGCGGGCGGAACCCTGACCGAGAACATTATGCTCGTCGCGACGCCGGCTGCGTTCTCGCTGCTTATGGCTTACGGCGGAGTCGCGCTGAATCTGCTGCACCCGCGCTTCGACTGGACGAACGAGGTTCAGCCGGTGAAGCAGGGGCTGCCCGTGATGATAATGATGTTCGGCTCTTGGGCGTTGCTCGTCGCGCTCGGACTGCTGTACGGGTTCGCGCTGCGCTCCCGGCTTTCGGTTTCGTCGTTCGTACTCGTCTGCGACGTTGTGTTTGCCGCGCTCGCCGCCGCGCTTGCGCACTGGCTCAAAACCTCCGGCGAGCGTCGGTGGGAAACGCTGTAGGCAATTAACGCTTCGCGGCGATATGCGCCTGCGGGCGCGGGCTATTTTCGCCGCGCGTCGGCTTGCGCGACTGCGGTCGCGCGATTCCCGGGGGACTACAGGGGCTGCGCCCCTAAAGCCCCCCGGAACCCCCCTTACCCCTGGGAACGGAAAGCGCGCTCACGCTGTTCGCGCAAGGGTCGTTGCGGCGGGTAGCCGCACACCGCGCGGCGCAGTTTCTGCCTGTGAGCGCACGGTAGTTCGAGGTAACGGCATTTCGGCACAGGCGCGTCTCGCGGAAGCGGCGTTGTGCCGAAATTTTGAGCGACGGGAGGGCTTCGCCCGACCGAGCGGTAAACAATGTGAGCGAGCGGCGCACCACGAGCATACGGAACGGCAGCGGCGTTTTTGAGCACTCCGCAGAGTGCGAAAAATATTGAGCGACAGCGCGGCTTTGCCGTGCGGAGCGGCTCACCACGGGAGGGTTTTGCCCGACCGAGCGGTTAATCCGGCTACTCAAAACCTCCGACGGGCGTAGTCACCTCCGGGTAAACCGGGTTCCGCGTGAGGAACGAGAACGCCTGCGCGAAGCCGTCTTTAAGCGGCTGGTCGGGGTACGCGCGGACGATTGCGTCGCCATTTTCGACCATACTCGCCATGAAATCCGTGTGCGTAAAAATTTACAGGTCCTGCCGCTCAGCCCCGCGCACGACGTATTCGC